>CAMYKF010000054.1 GCA_947258905.1 uncultured Pirellulaceae bacterium
GAAGTTCGATAATACGCTGACTGCAAGCAGTGACTTGTTGCTCGGTTCAGTATCCGGGTCGACCGGCGAAACCTGTGCGTTGCTGATCCTGATCGGCGGCATCTATTTGGTGAGTCGCCGGATGATGAGTTGGCGAATACCGGCCGCCATCCTTGCAACCGTGGCATTGTGCAGTCTGGTCCTGCACCTGGTCGATCCGGACCGCTACGCCGGACCGCTGTTCATGTTGTTTTCGGGAGGACTGATGCTGGGTGCCGTTTTCATGGCGACGGACATGGTGGCTTCGCCGATGACTCATACGGGGCGCATTTTGTATGGCGTAATCATTGGCGTTTTGGTGGTGGTCATTCGCATCTGGGGCAGTCTGCCGGAAGGTGTCATGTACGCCATTTTGCTTGGAAACGCGGTTTCACCGCATATCGACAACTGGATCCAGCCCCGCGTTTTTGGACATACCGGAGGTGAAGTTTCGTGAGCGAATCGTCGATCACAGCCGTGCCGGAATCTGGTTCTGACCAGGCCCAGGTTTGGCAGATGTACCGGGCGGTGGTCGGCGTGGGCATTGCCTGCGCGCTGGTCATCGTGATTGTCTACGAAGTCACTCGCCCCATTATTCAGCGCAACCGGATCGAGCTGCGCAAGCAAGCCGTTTTGGACGTGTTGCCGGGAGCCGAAGGAAGTGCCGCGTTTCAACTGACTGACAGCGGCAGCTTCGCGTCCGTTTCGGTGGACAGTGATGCAGAAAACGTCGTGTTTGCCGGCTACGACGAAGACAACGTGCTCGTCGGTTTGGCGATTGAAGCACAGGGGATGGGGTATCAGGATGTCATCCGGCTGGTTTACGGTTACTCGTTTGAGTCACAGGCCATTATTGGAATTAGCGTTTTGGAAAGCCGCGAAACGCCGGGGCTTGGCGATCGTATTGAGACCGATGAGCAATTCCTTCGCAACTTCGAAAGCCTTGATGTTCGCCTGGCAGACGGTGGAGGCCAGCTGGCTCACCCGATTGAGTTCGTCAAACCGGATGAAAAGACAGCCGCCTGGCAGATCGATGGTATTTCCGGGGCCACGATCAGCTCACGCGCCGTAGCGCAGATGTTAAACGAGAGTGCGACCTGGTGGATTCCGCGTGTTTGGAAACATCAGGCGGATTTCCTGCGTGATCGAAATGGGCAGCAGCATGGCAATTGATGCAAGTGACATCCGGACATCCCCGGGCAGCGATGAATTCCTGAAGGGCATTTGGCAGCAAAACCCGATTTTCGTGCAGGTACTGGGTATGTGCCCTGTCCTTGCGGTTTCCAACACAGCCAAAAATGCGCTGGCCATGGGATTGGCAACCGCATTCGTGTTGTTGATGTCCAACATGGTCGTTTCTTCAATCCGCAATTACGTTCCCAGGCAGGTTCGCATTGTCACTTTTATTCTCGTGATCGCCACTTTTGTGACGGTCGTCGATTACCTGATTCAGGCCATCGACCTCGAACTTCACAAGTCACTGGGTTCGTTTATCTCTTTGATTGTTGTGAATTGCCTGATCCTCGGACGTGCCGAGGCATTCGCCTCCAGGAACACCGTGTCACGTTCGGCGCTGGATGGGCTGGGGATGGGTGTCGGCTTTTGCATGGCATTGCTGTGCCTGGGTGCCGTGCGCGAGCTCCTGGGAAATGGCAGCTTGTTCGGCATGGCGATTTTCGGAGATCGCTTCCAGCCGTGGGTCGTGATGGTTTTGCCCGCCGGCGGTTTTTTTGCTCTCGCCGCCTGGTTGTTGCTGTTTAGCTGGATTGCACAGGTCCGAGCGCGTCGCGTCAAAATCGAGGAGGCCACCTCATGAATGACACTGCCTTGTGGACACTGTTTGTCGATGCATGCCTCATCAACAACTTCGTGTTGGTCTATTTTCTGGGTATTTGTCCCTTCCTGGGGGTGTCCGGAAAACTGGCAACAGCAACCCGCATGGGTGCCGCCGTAAGCTTTGTGATGCTGGTCAGTTCGATGTGTGCTTTTGGTATTCATGCGCTGCTGGTGGCCATTGACGCACCGTACCTTCAGCTGATTTCGTTTATTGCCGTGATTGCGTCAACGGTCCAGCTGGTTGAGATGTTTATCAGAAAAGTCAGTCCGGCGCTGTTTCGCGCATTAGGCATCTTTTTGCCGCTGATTACCACCAATTGCGCGATTCTCGGGGTGGCGTTGTTTCAAACGAACCGCGGTTACGGATTCGCCCAATCCATCGTTTACGCGCTGGGGGCCGGTGCCGGTTTTACGCTGGCCCTGGTGCTGATCGCCGGATTGCGCGAGAAACTGGAGTTGGCCAGGACGCCCGATCTGGTCAAAGGGACGGCCATCACGCTTGTTTTGGCAGGCCTGCTGTCGTTGTGCTTTATGGGATTCGCGGGGCTTTCGCAGTAAACGATGTTCGCAACAATAATCAAGGCTGTTTTGGGAATCGCACTGGTCGCTGCCGGCTGGCTGTGGGTGCAAATGGCCTGGCGACGGGCTTTCGCAGGAAATGAATCGCTAGTGGATCGGCGCAGCTGCCTTGGTTGTTGCCATCGGACGTGCGACGGGGTTGCTGCAGAACCGCAAGATTCAGCGCCGTCATCGCAAATCAATCATGAGGTCCCGTGAAATGCGTTTGCAGGATTACGATATCACGAATCAATTCCTGGCCACGGTGGTGGACACTTACTGTATCACGCCACTTCAGTCTGCAGCGGAAGTGCGGGAAATCGTCCTCGACATCAACCAGGCCGACTTCGATATCAAGGTCGGCCAAAACGTTGGCGTGTTGACGCCGGGCCAAAAGGAGTTTGGTCAGGACCATCACCTGCGACTGTACAGCATTGCCGATGTCCCGGAACAGAACGCCAGCGGCGGAGTACGCATGCACATCTGCGTTCGACGTTGCAGCTATATCGACGAATTCAGTGGCGAAGAATTTCGCGGTCTTGCCTCGAATTACCTGTGCGACCTCAATTCTGGCGATACCGTGACGTTGACTGGACCCTATGGCCCCGCGTTCCAGTTACCGGCAGAGCGGGATGCACTGTTGATCCTGATTGGAGCCGGAACCGGAATCGCACCGTTCCGGGCGATGGTAAAACAGTTGTATCGGAGCCAGCCCGAATTTAGCGGTCGTGTTTGGTTGTTCCACGGAGCCAGAACCGGTTTGGATCTGCTGTACATGAACGACGTAAGAAATGATTTCGCCCAGTATTACGATCGGGATACGTTTGAGGCCATCGCTGCGTTGAGTCACCGGCCTCACTGGTCCACGGCGATCGACTGGAACAGTGTTTTTGACTCACGCAGTGAAGAGCTTTGGACGGTGCTGCTGGATTCAAAAACTTATGTCTATCTCGCAGGATTGGCCGCCATTCGGCACGAGCTGGATTCCGAATTCGCGCGTATCGCTGGCTGCGAGGAAACCTGGGCTTCTCGCAAGGCGGAGCTGGAAGCAGACAATCGCTGGGTTGAACTTCTTTACTAGCTGTTCGCAAAAGGAAGTTCGGCATTTGCTTCGAGGCTCAGGGCTATTAGAATTTCAGGGGTGCCGCTGCCGAGCGCTGCCGTTGCGACTGGATTGAAAACAGAACGGGCCGCTGGAAGGGCGTATGCCCCGAAACCGGAGGACAGCAAATCGTGTTAACAGGCTGAGGACTCTCCGTGGAACTTGATGTACATGCCGCAGGCGGGGCAAAGCCTGCTTCAAACACCGCGGAAACGGTCGCGGTAAAAGAACACATCATTGAAATTGTCAGTGATTCCGGTGAAGGCGCTCAGACCTGTGGACAGCTCTTCGGCAAGGTTTGTGCGCGAATGCGGAACGGTCTCTGGACGGTCGAGATCATTCCGGCCGAGATTGAACCGCCCGCCCGCTCACCGGCGGGTGCCAGCGGGAACCGGATTCGAATCGGTACCGACGCGGTGACCAACGCCGGCGATCAGGCCGATGTGGTGGTCGCTTTCAACGAACAGGTGCTGCACGGGCGGATCGATGCTGGAGCGTTCCGAACGGGAACGATAATCCTGCTGGAAAACTGCTGGGGCAAGGACCAGCAGGAACCTGTCCGGAGCCTGTACGCTGAAGCCGTTGAGAAGTTCCGGCGGCTGGGTTTCGACGTTCACGAGATACCGATGCAACAGGAATGCCTGAAGCTGACTGATGATCCGCGACGCGGCAAGAACATGTGGGCCCTCGGCTTGCTGTGTGCCATTTATCAACGCGACATGGAAATAGTCAAGGAGGAGATCTCGAAGAGATTCGCGGGCAAGGGAGAACGGATTCTGGCACTTAATCTGGAGCTCGTTCAGGCCGGCTATCGCTGGGGCCTGGAGAACACTGCCCTTCGTTTCGAGATTCCCGTGGGTCCCCGACGCGCGACCCAGGCGGTGATGAACGGGAATCAGGCAGTGGGCCTGGGAATCATGGCTGCCGGAATGGAAATGTGCTCCATGTACCCGATCACTCCGGCAACCTCGGCCTCGCATTTTCTGGCGGCCGAGTTTCACAAAGTAGGCGGATTCGTTCATCAGGCAGAAGACGAGATCGCGGCCATCGGATTTGCCCTCGGCGCTTCTTATGCCGGCAAGACCGCGGTGACGATTACCTCCGGTCCGGGACTGGCGCTCAAAACCGAATTCGTGGGACTGGCGGTGATGGCGGAAATTCCGCTTGTCATCGTCGACGTACAACGGGGAGGCCCCTCGACCGGGCTTCCCACAAAAATCGAACAGGGCGATCTGCTGGCCGCGTTGCACGCTGCAGCCGGTGATGCGCCCCGGATTGTGATCGCCCCGGCAACCGTTGAAGAATGTTTTCACTTTATGATTACTGCGCGCAAACTGGCCGAACAGTTTCGAGGCCCGGTAATCGTGCTTAGCGACGCGAACCTGGCGACCGGGCAACAGGTTTTCCCCCGTCCGCAGCCGCGTGAGGAATGGCTCGCACCACCCGTGGAACAGTCGCACTGGCGTTCAGAAAAACCACCCTACGACTGGGATCCTGAAACCGGGATTTCCGGGCGACCGATACCCGGTCAAAAAGGGGGCGAATACGTGGTGACTGGTCTTGCCCATGATCGCCACAGCCACGTGGCCTACGAGTCCGCGACCAATCAACAGGGGATGCAAATGAGAAGCCGAAAGCTGGCGGTTCTCCAGAACAGCCTGCGCCCGCCTCAGGTCCACGGAGACCCCGACGGCGATCTGCTGGTGGTGGGATGGGGATCCACACTCGGCTCGATTGAAGAAGCCGTGGATCGAGTTCGGCATACGGGAGGCAAGGTGTCTTCGCTGCATCTGCGGTTTTTGAGTCCGATGGAGCCCGGGATTGAGGAGATTTTTCGTCGTTTCAAGCAAGTGATGACGATCGAAATCAATTACAGTGACGATTTGGGAGACCCGTTCATCCATGGTGAGAGCCGTCGCTATTCTCAATTGGCGCAGATCCTGAGAAGCCGGACCCTGATGGATATCGATTGCTGGTCTCGTGTTCCCGGAAGCCCCTTGCAGCCGGCACAGATCGAGTCGGTGATTCGAGAGAGACTGGGAAATATGACAGGTTGAACAACGGGTTGAACAGAAAGGCGTGTCGTTAATGTACGGATTGAAAACTGACTGGTTTGAAGAAACGCATCAGCATGTCTGCCAGTTGCAGGATTATTGCTCGGCCATGCCCCGCTGGTGCCCCGGTTGCGGAGACCATGCTGTGCTGAGTGCCGTCCAGCGATTGGCGCGGGACGAGCAACTGCCCCCGGAGCAGACGGTCGTCGTTTCCGGGATTGGCTGCGCCAGCCGTTTTCCACACTACATGAAGACATACGGTTTTCACGGCTTGCACGGTCGGGCTCTGCCGTTGGCCTGTGGCATCAAGAGCCGCCGGCCGGACCTCAAGGTGTTTGTAGTTACAGGCGACGGCGACTGCTGCGCGATTGGCATGGGTCACTGGGTGCACGCACTTCGCTACAATGTCGACCTCACCATCCTGTTGATGGACAACAGCATTTACGGACTGACCAAGGGGCAGACCTCACCGACCACGCTTCATGGTGCTACTTCAAATACTCATCCTCAAGGGTCTTTTTTCGTCCCGTTGAATCCGATTTCACTGGCTCTGGGCGTGAGCAACGCCTCATTTGTGGCTCAAACGGTAGACTGGAATCCGCCGCACGTCGCGGCAACGATCAGGGCCGCCTATGAACATCCGGGGACGTCATTTGTGCGAATCTTCCAGAGATGTCCTCATTACACAGGGCAGGTATATGCCGAACCACAACGAGATCCCTCTCAAATCCTGCTCATGACTCACGAGGACGGGATTACGATCGGTGAGAAGACGGCACGCATATTCACCAATCGAGTCGAGCATGATCCGGCAGATCTCAACAAGGCGCGTGAGATTGCTGATCATCAGGAGTTCTTTCCGATCGGATTGTTTTACCAGAATGAATCCGCCGGCCGTTATGACAACGACACCAAACTGGGTCTGGGCAAGAGCCCAACAGAAAAGCTGGACACGATGGAGGCTGTGCTGGACCGTTTCACGGTCTAGCCGTGCAGGAGAGAACAGTGGCTTCCGACCAATCTGTTGAGCTACCAAAGACCGGCCGAGCAAATCAACCTCCGTAGAAACACCGCCTAAGATGCGGTCGCGTTGCTGACCTGGTGAATCTGGCCGAGACTCGAATCTGCGGCCCGAATCA
>CAMYKF010000055.1 GCA_947258905.1 uncultured Pirellulaceae bacterium
TTGAGCAGGCCTGCAGGGCCGTTGTTAAGTCAGCCCAGGGCAACGCCCTGGGTAACTTGTTTGGCCCTAAAGTACAGCCCCGCAGGGGCGGCCCTAAAGCGAGGCTGATCGGCTTTTCAAAGGGTGATTGTGAGCCGGTCACTCCGTGAGCGGCAGCCGACAGTTCGGCGTCACGGAGTGCCGCCGCCACATTCATTCCGGGAACTTGACGTCAGGCACGCTGCGCACGCTGGGTTCAACGTCGAAATAGTCCTCCGATGCGAACCCAAACAGACTGGCCACGATAGTGGAGGGAAACGACTGGCACTTGATGCGATAGTCCCGCACATTGCCGTTGTAAAAACGCCGTGCGGCCTGGATCCGGTTTTCTGTATTCGTCAATTCCTGTTGCAGTTCGAGAAAATGCTGGTCGGCCTTCAGGTCCGGATAGTTCTCAACCACAGCCAGCAATCGCTGCAGCGCTCCGACCAGTTGCCGTTCCGTTCCCGCCTGCTCGGTGGGTGAACCGTGATTGTTCACACAGCTGTCGCGCAGTTCGGTCACGTGTTGCAGCACGTCCTTTTCATGATTCGCATATCCCTTGACGGTCGACACGAGATTCGGGATCAGGTCATAACGGCGTTTGAGTTCCGTATCAATATTGCTCCACGCGTTGGCAATGTGATTGCGGAGGCTGACCAGGCCATTGTACTGAATTAGCACCCAGGCGATCAGCGCCAACAGGACTACGGCAACGACAATGAGAGCGGGGTTCATGGTTGTACCATCAGGTAATCGGGAAACATCTCGCGAATGGTGACCAGTCGATCCAGGTTGGGCCTGATCTGTTCGGGCTGCAGTCGCCGCTCGAAAAACAGTGTCAGGCAATGGTGTTCAATTTCAATGCTCAGATCCCTGTTTTCCAACAGGTACTCGATCATCCGGGCGTGACAGATGTCATAGGCAAACTTCTTGTCGCGTGACTTGACCAGAAAACGCCGGCTGAATTCGGCAGATTCAAAATCAATATCGTCGAAGCCGAGGAACTGGGTGAATTTCGAGAACCAGCCCTCCCGCGAAATCAGCAATTCGGGAAAGCTTTCCGAAAAATGCAGGATAAAGAACGAAAAGTAATGATGGTGGGTCTGGCGATTTCCCTTGTTGTCCGTCGAATAGGTTTCGTAGTGATAGTCAAAGACCGCCACCGCGTGCCCGCGATGCTGGCCTGACAGGATATTGAATCCGTATCGGTCGTCTCCCTGACACAATTTGTTGAGAAACGGATAACGCTCGTCCAGCGAGTAGTCCTCGTCGCTGGAGAACCGCAGTTCGAGCTGGTCCGCCACCAGCCGCATAGCGTCGCGTCGTTTTTTGGCGGCCTGATGGCCGATCCACCAGATAAGGGCAACGACCGCAAGAATAAACACGATCACAAGAAGAAATTTCACGGAGCCTCCGTATGCAGTCCCAGGATCCGTTTAGTATTCGTGTCCGACGGGCATTTATTGGTGCGTAACGGCGACGGCGAGCAGGCCCTCGACTTGCGCAGGCCTGGCATCCGGTTTATCCAGGTGGCATTCGGCCAAACAAAGCCCGTATTCCAACCTACACACTGGTATCGTTTTTCAGCTGGCCGGCGATTTCCTCGAGACTGTCGTCGTTTTCGACCTGGGAGACCAGCCAGGGAATCGACAGTCCGTGCTGGTTCAGATAGTTCACAATGCCCGGCTTGAGCTTGCGATACAGGGCCCGTTCATTGATCTCGTTGTAAATGCAATAGACGACAAAGGTCGCCACAACGATCAGCAGGTAGACCCACCAGCTTTGCAGCTTGGCGACCGGAATGCCGAAGATCGGATCCACCCACGCCATATGAATCGTCGCGCAAAGAGCAAGTACAAACATCATGGCCAGCCAGATGACCAGTGTGCCGATGTTTTCCAGCTTTTCATTGGCCATCAAGAGGCGTCCATACAACTCCGGATGTTCCTTTTGCAGCGTCGGTCCCGCGCCGCCCTGCACGACACCATCCTGAATGGTGTCCTTCATGAAGCCGCCGGGATTAATGGAGTTGCTCATGAGAAGTCCTGGATTCCGGGGAAATCAAAACCGAATCATAGTGCATGAACGGCTGGAATTCCAATCAGCGGTTTCTCCAGAATCGCGGAGCGAACAGCACAATGATGGGCCAGATTTCCAGTCGCCCCAGCATCATCAACCAGACAAACAGCAATTTGGACATCCCGGAAAAATCCCCGTAATTCTGTGTCGGACCGACAATGCCCAATCCCGGTCCAATGTTGTTGAGCGTCGCCGCAACGCAACTGGCCGAGTCAATCAGCTTGTTTGACTGATCCGGACCCCAGGTGGTGGCCGGTTCAAAACCCGCGACAAACAACCAGCCGGCAATGAACAGGGTCAGCACCAGCGTGACATAGACAAGCAAGCCGTTGCGGAGTTCATTTTCTTCGGTCTCGCCGCGTCCCTGGTAACGCAGCGGCTTGACGACACGCGGATGAAAGGCTTTTTCGATCTCGATCCAGAGGATTTTGAAAATCAGCACGTGCCGAATGACTTTCATGCCACCGCCTGTACTGCCCGCGCAGCCGCCAATAAACATCAGCACCAGCATCACCAGCCGGGCAAACTGGTTCCAGCTGTCAAAGTCATTGGTGCCGTATCCGGTGGTCGTCATGATGGAGACGACCTGAAACAGTCCGTTGCGAAAGGCCGGTTCCGACTGGTCAAAACCCGGATCTCGATGTGTCCAGCCAAAAATAATGATGACCGTCGTAACCAGCACGATAAGCAGGATATAGGTACGCCACTCCAGATCGGCTAACAGCCAGCCTGGCTGTTTTAAAACAACGAGATACAACAGCGTAAAGTTGGTGCCGGCCAGAATCATAAACAAAATCACGACATACTCGATGGCCGGACTTTGGAAATGACCGAGACTGGCGTTGTAAGTAGAGAATCCGCCGGTGGCCATCGTGCCAAAGGCATGACACAAGGCATCAAAAAGGCCCATGCCCAGCAACAGCAGGATCAGCGTAAGGACCACGTTGAGGACCACGTAAATGGCGGCAAACGTCCAGGCGGAATGCTGAATGCGTGCCGAAGTGCCTTCGGCGGCTGGACCGGGAACTTCGGTGCGCATCAGGGCCTTGCCGGCTGATCCCTGACCCAGCAGCACAACGAACAGCACGATGATGCCCAGTCCGCCAAGGAAGTGCGTGCTGCTGCGCCAAAAATGAATGCAGGAGGCAATGGCCTGGGGGTCTTCCAGTTCCGACATCACCGACGCGCCGGTCGTGCTGAATCCGGACTGGGACTCGAACAGGGCGTCCCACACTGACATGCGGGCCCAGCGAATGCGGTAGTTGGATGCCCGATCGGCGGTCGCCGTACCCTCGCCGGGCAGCAGCAGGAAATCGGTCCACACAGGCCGGATTTTGAGTTGCTCGAAGACGGTATCGGCATGCGCGAGTCCCGTTTGTTCGCGCAACCTGGCAATCGGCAACCCGGGCGAGTGTGCTTCCTGCAGTGCTCCCAAAACCAGATACTCATCGTCCGAAATCGGTCCGGCACTTTCCCATTCGCGAAGGAATTGCGAACCGTGTTTGAGCACCAGGGGCGAATCATCGGCGCTAAACAGACGCACGGATGGTCCGCGTAATGTGCCGCTCAGATAAAACGGCAACGCGCCCAGCAGCGTGGCCAGAATCCAGCTGAGTCCCACGACCGCCATCGCTTCCTTGCGATACAACTTGCCGGTGGCGTGACGACCGAGCCGGTACAGGACGAAGCCGGTAATCAGACACACGGTCATGCTGATGAGCAGCGCCGAAAAGCCGGCACGCTCGAATTGCTCCGTGTGGCGGCCCACACCGGGAATGGCCCACGGCAAGCTGAAGGCCATGAAGCCACCAATCAGGGCCGCAAGGATTCCCAGCAGCTTTGCCAACAAGCGAATATTCATTTACACTTCGCATACGTTTATCGGAACAATCCATGATTCTAGTTGACAGGCCCGGTTTGGGCAGCGTCGGCATGGCTCGTTCAGTCGCTATGGCATCATCGGCGATTTTGGCTCGCCAGTTCTACGAAAAACCCGCCCCCGAACTGGCCCGTCAACTGCTCGGGACGCGGCTTGTTTCGCTGCACGAGGGCCAGCTAACCAGCGGTCTGATTGTTGAGACCGAAGCCTACTTGCCGCGGCACGATACGGCCTGTCACGCAGCCCGCGGCTCGACTCCGGGCAATCAGTCCATGTTTGGTGTGGCGGGCCTGAGTTACGTGTATCCGATTCACGCCAAATACTGCTTTAATGTTGTGGCCGGCAGGGAGGGTGAAGGTACTGCCGTGCTGATTCGCGCCGTGCAGCCGATCGATGGCATCGCCATCATGATCCAGCGTCGCGGCAATCCCCGCCCACTGGATTTATGCCGTGGCCCGGCCCGGCTGTGTCAGGCCCTGGCCATCGAGCGATCTCTGGACGATCACGATCTGACCGTGGGCCAGCGGTTGTGGATTGAATCCGCCAGGCAGCCGGTTGCGGACGATCAAATCAGAAATACCGAGCGCATCGGCGTTACCTCGGCCGAGCATTTGTTGTTGCGATATACCGTTGCCGGTTGTCGTTATGTCAGCGGACCGGTGCGTTTACGGTGACGGACTCGTAGCGAATCTCGTGAGAGATTCGACCGCCGTCCAACTCATAGCAAATCTTGTGTATGAACAACGGCCGCCGACGAGTCAGTCAGGCAGGAAGCCTCACGACTTTGCATAGAGGTGGTTTAACACGGTAGGCGAGTCCCGGCGCGCCGGGACTCGTTTTGCTTTGTGTTCTCGGTCTCGGAGAGACCGAGCTACCGTAGGAAACAACTTACAGGCTCTGGACTTTAATGGTGGCACATGTGGGTCCGTCTTTCCCAGACGGACAAAACGCGGGCCTTTCAGCCCGAGTCTGAGCCTCGGCCAGGCTCAGCGACGAATTGAGGGGCAAAACCTTAGGGGGAATCCGCGCCGGACTCCGACTCTCCGACCTCATCCGGCGGTTTGGAAAACCAACGGTCGCCCAGATTCGATGCGATGACGATGCACAAGGGTGAGACAATCAGCAGCGCCATCATCAGCCACTTGGGAATCTGGTAGGTGGTGATGGAAATCTGCAGCCAGGTCACGATGCAAATGATGGCCAGAAATATCCCGTGACCGGCCTTGGAAAAGGGCGCCCAAAAGGCTACTTGAAAACCGATAAACAGCGACAGGATGACGGCCAGCCCGATCAGCCACAAACACATTTCGACCGGGAAAAAAACTTCGGGGTTGTTTTCCCAGGTGTCCGCAAAGCGGTCCTTTTCGGCTTCCGTGCCCGGTGTCCAGAGTTCAAAGATTTCGGGAAACCGCAATCGCGCGATCAGCAGCATGCCCATCAACATACCGAGATAAAGAATCACATAGTGAAATGTGATGACAAAGAAGCTGCGCAGAAAATGAGCCGGATCGACGTAGGAGGACTTTCGCATCCCCTCAGTCTAGTGAATCAGCCGATTCCCCGCACGGTCCGCGACCGTGGCGGTCGGTTCGCCAACCCGCTCAAACACAAAAACGGGATTGCAATCGGCAAGATGCCCGGACGTAGGTGCTGACATGATCGCAATTTGGCCGTCCATCTCGAACTGATAGCGCACCCGTTGGGTCTGGTTGCCGCCCTCAGGTGATGGTTCGGTTGTTTCCATGACAATGGCATCCGGTAATACCTCGACAGGTCTCCATGATCCCCGAGTATTGTCTCGCAACACCGCCTGACCCGCCGGCTGGATCTGAATGTCCAGTTCCATGCTGCCATCGGCGCCGAATACCACGCCGATTTCGGTGCTCTGAAAAGTCTGTGCCATTTGTGCCAGATGTTTGCGGTCGGCGGGACTTGTGATGGAATCGAGTTTGCGCTGGAGTAATCCCTTGTTCAGTCGCGCACGACCATACCAGGTGCCAACAATCAACTGGGCACTTTCAATCCGTGGTGTTTCGGCCGCGGAATTCGGTGTCGCCTTTTTTTCGGGGCTGCTCTCGGCGCTGGTACCGGCCGGTTCTGCCGGACTGCAGCCGGACGTGCAAAATAAAAGCAACCAGCCCAGCAGCAGGCAACCGTGTCTCACATCCATGCGAATCACTCCGTATCGTCTGATTTTTTCGGGAATTGCCTGTCGGCAGGTTATCTAGCGGTTGCGGCGAAATTGCAGTTCGGTTTTCAGGACATCGATGTTGGGCGGGATCAGCTGAATCGTGTCATCATCGATAAAACGGATTTTGGTCTCCGTATGGTCGTCGAGAATTTCACAGCGAATCGTCAGCACGCCCGCCCCGTTATCCCATGCCAGCGTTGACCAGCGGCCCACTTTCGGCTTGGCAGATGACGCCATGGGAAAGTCCGTGAAGGTCTCCAGCGTACCGTCGCTGTGAAAAACCAGCGACATCGTTCCTGAGATTTCGCCATCGGCCAGCGAATCGTAAATGCTGGCAGCGTTCGAGGCCGCATTTTCATCGGCGGCTTGTTCGGGTGGCAGCATGTCCCAGCGGCCCGTCAGTTTGCGGGCCCCGGCGTTTTGACAACCGGCTAGCAGCAACAGGCTGGCAAGCAGTGCAAGTACGGTTGGTGATTTCATGGAGTGCTTCGTGGGGAGAAATCCTGGCAATCTTTGCGGCTTGTAACGATTTTGT
>CAMYKF010000056.1 GCA_947258905.1 uncultured Pirellulaceae bacterium
ACTGAATTCTCGCAACAGGCGTTGCTGGTCTGGTTCGGATTTACTCCGTTCATCTCGTTGAGCTTTCGCATTATGTGGCGCTGGGTGATGGCCTACATGGTCAGCCGTGGCTACTACACACGCAACTTTGCGGTGGTCGGTATCAATGACCTGTGGATGCACATGGTTCGCAACATCCATTCCTCCCCGGAACTCGGATTGCGATTTCTCGGCTTTTATGATGACCGACCCGACGAGCGGACGGTGGAAATGCCGGACGACCTGGAAATCCGCCTGGGCCGCATCAGCGATCTGGTCAAGCACGCTAAACGAAAACGGGTCAGTGTCGTATTCATCACCCTGCCCATGCGGGCCGAGGATCGAATTCGCCGCGTGATTTCCGATCTCTCCGATTCAACGGTGTCGGTGTATATCGTGCCGGACCTGTTTGTGTTCCAGATGCTGCATAGTCGCTGGTCGGATGTCCAGGGATTGCCGGTCGTCAGTGTTTTCGAGAATCCGTTCTATGGAGTCGATGGCATTCTCAAGCGTGTCTGTGACGTCGTTTTCGCGTCGGTGTCGCTGGTGTTGGCGGCCCTGCCCATGCTGCTGATCGGATTGGCTGTCAAACTGACCACGCCGGGGCCCGTGCTGTTCCGGCAACGTCGCTATGGACTGGATGGTCAGGAAATCCGCGTATTGAAATTCCGCACGATGACGGTTTGCGAAGACGGCGATCAGGTCCAGCAGGCGCAGCAAAACGACAACCGCGTGACGCCCATTGGCAGTTTCCTGCGTACCACATCCCTGGACGAATTGCCCCAGCTGTTCAACGTGCTGGCGGGTTCAATGTCAATGATCGGTCCTCGTCCGCATGCCACCGCCCACAACGAGTTTTACCGCTCGCAAATCGAGGGCTACATGTTGCGGCACAAGGTCAAGCCCGGCATTACCGGTTGGGCCCAGGTCAATGGCTGTCGCGGCGAGACCGAAACGGTGGACAAGATGGCCGACCGCGTCCATTACGATCACCAGTACATCCGCGAATGGTCCCTGTGGCTGGATCTGAAAATTCTCTTGCGTACCGTCGCCGTGGTGTTCTCCAGGCAAAACGCGTATTAAAGTCTGCTGGTCGATTCGTCCGTTCGTAAACGAAGCAGGCGAACGAGGCCCTTCGTTCGCCGGGCAGATGGGCTGAGCGAAGGGCCTCGTTCAGCTTCAAATAATGGCTTTCAAAGCCGTTGCCCAGGTGAATTCCCGGATCGACGGCTTCCAGAAAGCCTTCGTACATTTCTCCCGTTTTGGCAGTTCACGGATCGATGCTCTAAAATGACGGTCGGTGGCCTGACCTCCCTCGGATCGAACATCACTTTACGGGCATTGCAAATGAAATGGTTGATGGTCCTTGTTGCGCTGACCGGACTGGCACAGCCCGAGCGACCGGCTCCGCTTGCCGATCAGCCACGCTGGATTGTTGTCGCCTCCCGTCAACTCGAGGACGCGCTGCTTCCGCTGTGTGAACAACGCCGGCAACAAGGCTATGACGTTGTCGTCGTCAACATCGAGGACATCGGGGCCGAGGACATCGGGGCCGAGGGCGATCCGGCGCGGGCCGCGGCGCTACAAGCGCGCTTGCGCGAGCTGTTCGTCGAGTCACCTGGTCCGGATTTCGTTTTACTGGCCGGTGACATGTTCCGCGTCGATCCCGAGGATGAAGACTGGCCACGGGTGCCTGCGGCCGTCGGCACATCCGGTCGCATGGCGGGCCTGCCGACCGACCATGCCTACGGCTGCAGCGGGGATAACCGCGTTCCCGATGTGGCCGTCGGGCGATTTCCGGCCGGTAGCCGCCGGGAACTGCAGCTCATGGTCGACAAGACCCTGGCTTTTGAATCTCAATCAGGGACGACTGTCGATGCCCCCTGGCTGTGGAACAATCGCATCAACATGATCGTGGGACATCCCGGCGGATCCAGCCCGCTGGAGAAAAGCATGTCCGAGGCATTCGTTAACTCCGCCATCAACGAAGCGTTCCAGCGTATCCACCCGCAGTGGCAAGTTGAATCGCTGGTGCACACCCGCGGTTCATCGTTTTACGTGAATCAGAACCAGTTGCATGAAACGACACGCGGCTTGTTTAACGATACTCCCGAGCTGTTCACGATCTTTCTGGGTCATTCCAATGCCGCGGGATTTGCATCAACCAACGGCGTGTTTTTTGGACGGCACGATTGGCAAGACCTGGAAAGCAGACATCCGGCAGGCGTTCTGTTTTCCACCGGCTGTTTTGGATCGCAAATCCTGGGTTTGGGTGGTCAGGGTTATGCACAGGCCAGCCTGCGGGCCTCCTCGGGAACGGTGGCGGCCATCGGTGCCACGGGATTGAGCTACGCCGCAGCGGGCAAATGGGCCATCGACGGATTTCTGCAGTGCGTCGAAGGCGACCAGCCACCTGCAGTACTCGCCGATTTCTGGCTGGCTTCCATCAACGGCATCGCCACATCGCCCATGACCGACGAAGTCTTTTTGGCACTCGACCAGGCAGATGGCAGTCGAGGAGCAACGTCCATGGCGGAACAACGTGACGAGCATCTGGAGATGTGGATCCTGCTGGGCGATCCTGCCTTGCGAATTCCCGTCCAGTTACCCGAGATCCCGTTGCGCGCAGATTGGCAAAACAATGCCGGCGACCAGGTCATGGAAATCTCATCGCCGACCAATCCGGCATGGAATGAGGCCAGTGCGATACTGATCATCGAACGACCGCTTGAATCAAGTGCCGACAATCTGGAACGTGTTCGTCGCCGCAGGGAACTCCAGCAACTGGACATCGTGCAAGAGAACTGGCACAAGGCAAACGATTTCGAAATCGCGCGTGAAGAGACGTCGTTTACCGACAATGGCTTGCAGGCAACGATCTCTTTGCCCGCAGATTTACCTTATGACGAACTGATCGTGCGTGTCATCGCGCAGCCCCGGAACCAAACGATCACCGGCGTCGCCAGGGCGACGAAATCCGATTGACCGATCGCCAATCAGGTTGGCTGGTCGGGAGGATATGCCTGGGTTGACCGGATGTCGGGTATGACAAATGCGGGACCCGGACTGGTTGTAACGCCGCTGGCCGACCGCGCATCCGGTTTGGGACTAGGGGGCAAGTCGGGGAGGCGGGCTGGATTGGCTACCTCCGCTGGCCTGCCAGGCGGGCGGGGCGGGAACAGGTTGGGCGTGGGCGTCACCATCATGACAAGGCCCAGACCGATCAGCGATCCGGCGATAATCGCTCCCAGCAGCAGGGTTTTCTTCGAAGGCCCCAGGGGGCGCAGACCTGCCTGGGCTTCATCCAGCTTTGAAATAAAATCGACATTGGAAGCCGCGCGATAAATCGATTCGGCCTGGGAATATTCCCTGCGGGCGTCCATCAGTTCCTGATCTCGCTGTTTCATTTCGCTGTCCAGCTGGCTGTATTCCACTCGCCAGTCGGCCAGTTCATCCATGGTTCCGCGAATCTCGGCCGATTGGTTCGTGAGCATGCGGACACGCTGTTCGGCCAGCTGTTGCTGGGAACGCAGACTGCTGAGGATATTGGGCAACTCGTGGTTGATTTGGGAACGGATTTCATCGACGGCATTCCGGGCGGCCTGATACAGCGGATGGCGAGCTGAATAACGGCCTCCCAAATTGGAAACATTGACTTGGGCCTCAAACAACCGATTCTTCATCTGCAGCAGCGCCGGTTGCGATTCCAGCAGTTCGCGAGGTGTGGCGATCAACTGGCTGGGCTCCACCGCCGCCGACTCGAGATGGTCGATCAGGTCGCTGACAACCGCATGGCTGGATCGAACACTACGCAGTTCGTTTTGAACCTCCTGCTGCAGCGACTGCAAACCGCCTCCTCCGGACATGGGTTCGTTAAGGCGTCTCAATTCGCCCAGATCGGCACCGACTCGTGCTTCCATACGTTGCAATCGTCCGGCGGCGCGCGCGTGGTTCTCGTAAGCCAGGTCGAGTGCCTGTTCGATTTCCCGCATCATGCTTTCCGCCTTGCGCTGGCGGATATCGCGAATCTCCCGGGTCAATTCCTCGAACAGCACGGAAACCAGCTCCCTGGCCCGCGCAGCCGACGAAGACTTGACGCGCATTGAGACGACTTCGGTCTTGCCCAGTTCGGCACCACCGGGGGCGTGAAAGCTGATCGCCCCCTGCATCGATTCAATCGTTTCCGGCGAAGGCCATTGAGGTTTCGCCGTGCCGCGTGCCGGTCCCACAATTTGCAGGACACGCCGCAACAGGGCGGGCCGCCGCGCGACTTCCTGAATCGTCTCCTGCGCGGTCTTCATGGTATCCAGCGAATCAAATCGTCCCGGACCGACAAGGCGACCGATGAATTCCTCGCGGACCACAAAACTCTGGGTCGCATCCCACTTTTTGGGTCCCACAAATCCGACGAGCAATCCAATCAGCACGGCAGCCAACAAGGGCACTACCCACAGACCGGGCCGTTTCCGGGCCGTGTCGATCAGCGAGCGCAGGTAATCGGGCTCGGGATGCGGCGACGAAGGCTCTGGTTGCTGGGTCATGTACCTACCTTTGACAAATGGACCATCAGTGATCGGGTGCGTGTATTGCCACGGACGGTCGGACAAGTGTCCTTAATCGTTGTTCGATCCGGATCGGTCAAGAATTTGAGCGCGAACGGGCTTTTGAGACAGAAATGACCGACAGCACCAGCATCAACGGCAGGAACGGCAGTCACACCGCAACCGGCAAGATTGACCAGGCCAACCCAGAGTGCAGGCCAAGAAGCTCACCATGTGATGGCGGTTGGTACCCGCCCTTCTCCCCTCGGGGAAGAATCCCGGCGCGCCGGGAGAAGGCCGGATGAGGGGGTGATGGATTCGATCGCACAGAAGCGCGGTTGAGATTACTCAAAACCGGATTTGCAGCCCCGAGGCCAGCATCCAGGTTTC
This sequence comes from uncultured Pirellulaceae bacterium, assembly GCA_947258905.1. Taxonomy (GTDB): domain Bacteria; phylum Planctomycetota; class Planctomycetia; order Pirellulales; family Pirellulaceae; genus CAJQPP01. The sequence goes on from CAMYKF010000056.1 coordinate 4,950, forward strand.
GCGCCGCTGCCCGTTTTGCGCGTTATCGACGGGGTTCTCGATCAATCCGCTGGCGTACAGGTCCAGCACATCGTTCAGGTGCCAGTAGATCTGGCCCAGTCCGCGCGTGGTGATCTGATCGTGGATCGGGTCACCAAGCGTATCGGAAGGCAGGAATTGACCGATGGAGATCATCCAGTCGAACCGGGGGCAGTTGCCAATCAAGTTTGCGTAGTAGCCCCAGCCGGTCAGCGGTTGCAAGATGCCTTTGTTCAACTGGCGATTGTAGATGCTGCGTCCCCAATCGATGTCGTCCAGCGCGATCCCGGGCCGACGCAATCCGTATTCGTCATAGATGACTTCGCTGGAAAACATCAGCCGCTCGTTAATCCGCAGCATGAAATCCACACCGACATGGCTTTTGTATTCCTTTTGAATTTCCGATCCGATTCCGTCATGCCATTTCACACTGCCGCCAAAACTGGTGCGTGGCAGGTCCAGGCCGACCCGCGCCACAAGGGCCTTGGAACTGTTGGTATCCTTCCACGGTCCGCCGTTGGTCAGGGCCACGGCACAGCGCAGAGGACCGGGGTCCCAACGCAACTGGGCACCGGTCTCCCGAAACAAAATCGCTTCGCTACGGATAAATGGAACGTCCATGAACTGGTTTTGCGCTGACAAACCGTAGTAGCGGCCAAAAGGCGAGACGAACCGGCCGATCTCCACCGTCCAGTTTTCGTGCTGGCAAGCCACCGTCAATTGTGAAAGCTCCAGCGTTTCGATCTCGAAGTTATTGGCGAACGATTCACGCAGGGCAAAATCCGTCAGGATGTTTTGGTCAAATCGCTGATTGAGCAACAACTCGGTATAGACGAGCCCTATTCCGTTTCCCCGTCGCAAACCGGCCGCGGCCCGCAAGACACCTGCGGCGCCAAAGGTGACTTCATTGCCCGTGAATTCAATCCGCTGGTCATTCAGGTAGAAGCCCCGCGCGGCAAATCCGTATTCCACCCAACGCTCGCCATCACAATACCGTTGCAGTCGCTCGCAATAGCCTTCCTGATCGCCCCATGCAAGACCGGGCGAGTTGAACTGGTGCACCCACCCGCCGGACTGCACGCTGTTGGTCCAGCAACCGGAGTCCGCCGCACAGGGAGCGCAAGGCTCGCACGGCGACTGGGCCTGCAGCGATGACACTGGTCCATACGCCAGCGCCCAGCCGATGAACACGGCGGTCAGGAGCAGGGCGAAATGGAACGATCTGGAAATCATGCGCAAGTCGAGACAGAACGACAGACCGTAAACCGCTGGATGGGACGGGTCGTAGCGGTATGACGGATCGACGAAAGTTGAAGGTCTGCGAAACGGGAAACGAAAAAGAAAACAATGCGGATTTTGTTAGCATCGTCGAACCGCCGAATCCCGCTTGATGCCTGCCAGCAAATTGAGAATAGTCTGGCTGATCGTTACTGCTTGACACGCTACGCGTCGCTGATTTTCAGGCAAACACCGGTTAGCGCCGGGGATCCAGCTGAAAAGCTTGCCTGATCGTAACAGATTACCAGCCGGTTCCCGGCCGGTTGGGGATCGCTGATCTCCGAGACAATTCGGCCATCGGACGACTGGAAAGACAAGGCCACGCCATTCAGTTCCAGCCTGGTCGGGCCGGGTCCTTCGATTTCCAGGTTTACACGGCCGGTCGCGCCCGCGGGCCAATTGAAAGAGCGCGTCAACTGTATGGCAGCCACATCGACCATT
>CAMYKF010000057.1 GCA_947258905.1 uncultured Pirellulaceae bacterium
TGCCGATCCGGGAATTCTCGATTCCATTGTCCGCAGCGGGGACGTCCGGTCCCTGTCCGGCGAGCCAACCGTTAATCAACTGAGGCAACGATGACAACACCGCAACGCCATCCGCAGGAATCAGTCGACGTCAACTATGAAACGACTTCGATTCTGCACATCACGCAATTTCTGCTGTCGGCCACCGGCGAGGACGTCGTCATCGATTGTTCTTGCGGCGCTGTTTCCGATCCGGCGACGGGGCGGCTGACGGTTCCCGTGCATTCGCGAATTGCCTTGCCCTGGAGCGTGGCGGAGCGGCTGGTGAAATCGCTCAATCAGGCCATTGCCAATCAGCGGCAACAGTCAGCGCCGGTTCGCACTCCGCCCCCGCATACTGCCCCGGCAACTTCTGCTGCAACACGACCCGCGCCGTCGGCCCACGCATCGTTGCCCCGTTTTGATGATTCGACGGCGTAATCGGCTGTGACAACAGATTCCACTACCTTTATTCACAAAAAAGCCTCGCCGGCGCCTGTGCGCGCCGATGGTCCCGGGCTGGCAGGGCTGCAGATGCGTCTGCACGATGCCGTGGAATCGGCTACCAGTCACAGTCAGGTGGCGAAACACCTGACAGACGCCGCCATGGAATTAACCAATGCCCGCGTCATCTGCTTCTATCAATTCGATCGATCCGCCAAGGCAACGGTGCTGGCCGAGCGTTACGCTTCGGGCGTCGACATCAACCCGGAACTGCGACGCTTATCCGCCGAACTGGCTCTTCAGGCCACACAACAGCAAAAAGCCAGGCTGCAGCAACTGCATGATCAGCGGCTGATTGCCGTGCCAGTGGCCTCGCCATCCGGCCAGTCGCAAGCCATCGTGGGACTGCTGGCCTTGCGCGGCGGCGCGATTGAGCCTTTCGTAATCTCGCTGCAAATGATTGCCACGGCAGCGACGTTGTACTGGAAAAAACACAACATCGCTGCGGTGAACGAAGAAGCCCGAATTTGCAGTGGTATTATCGAAATCGTCGAACAAATGCAGCGCGGCGACGACCGCAAGGCAGCAGCGATTGTTCTGGCAAACCAGCTGTCCCGTTTGCTCGATTGCCAGCGCGTATCGGTGGGATGGTCTCGTCAGCACGAACAACAGATCGAACTGGCGGCCGTGTCGGACTTGTCCAAAGTGGATACCAACAGCGAGATGGCCCGGCAAATCGTGGCGGCCATGAGCGAGGCTACCGGTACCGGCAAGATCTCCATGTGGCCGCCCCTGCGCCCCGACCATCGTGCCGCCGCCATGATGCAAAGGCGTATGTCGGACGCCCACGATCAACAGACTGTCTTGTCTGCGCCGTTGCTTACTGGTGATGGCCGGCCGGTCGGAGCAATCAACATTGTGGCAAAACCCGGCGCGGATACGATCAGGTTGCATCATGCGTTGCAGGCCGTATTGCCGCACCTCGCTGCTGCATTACAAGTTGCGATTCGTCTGGACTCGCCCTTCCATCGCTGGAAACGTAAATTGACCGGCGAATCGGCGCTGCCCCGATGGAAGAAACTTGCCATCGCCTGTGGCTTGCTTGTCGCCTGCATGCTGGTTCCCATTCCCCATCGCATCGCCAGTGATTGTGAAGTTCATCCGGCCATCCGTCGCTATATTGTGGCGCCGCACGCTGGCTTGTTAAAGGAAACGCTAGTCGATCCTGGCGATCTGGTGACACAGGGCACGTTGCTGGCAAGGCTCGATGAAAGGGAAATCGAGTGGGAACTGAATGCCCTGATCGCGGAAAGGGATCGTGCTGCCAAGGATCGTGACAAACAGATGGCGGAGCAAAATGTATCTGGCATGCAAATGGCCGACCTGGAAGTCCGTCGCCTGAATTTGAAGATCGGCTTGTTAAGGCACCAGCTGGACAACCTGGACATCCGCAGTCAGGAAGACGGTATTGTGCTGCGTGGCGACCTCGAAAATGTTCTCGGCGCCCCTGTGGAAAAGGGACAAACACTATTTGAAATTGCGCCCGTGGAAAAAATGACGCTGACCATCCATGTCCCCCAGCATGAATTGCCTTACGTGCGGGAGGATGCGCGGGTGACGATGAGACTGGATGCGCTCCCCGGCCAATTGCTGGATGGAAAGGTGGCAATCATCCATCCTCAATCGGAAGTGATCGACGAGGAAAACGTGTTTGTCGCCGAAGCCGAGTTGATCGCTGACAACCGGTCACTGCGACCGGGGATGCAGGGCGTGGCCCGCGTCAGTAGCGGCTGGAAGCCGTTGGGCTGGGTATTGTTTCATCGACCTTGGCAAAAGTTCATGAACTGGCTGAGGTAGCGATGCAGCATCCGCAGGATTTTTCTTTTGGCACCGCCGAGTTACTGGAAATCTGCCCGCGTTTGCGTCCGGACCTGCAGTATTCATTCCGCTCCTGGGGCGGGCAGATGTCCTGTGTCATCGAGGATCCGATCAATTCGGCGTTCTACCAGATCGGCATGAACGAATACGCCCTGATCTCACTGTATGACGGTCGCACGGCCATTTGCGAAGCGATTAGTCTGACGTCGGCGGACCTTGGCTCCCGCGCCTTCGATGATCAGGAAGCAATCTCTATCACACGCTGGCTTTTTGATTGCGGTCTGGCCACGACCAGCGAATCAGTAATGCCTGAGCGACTGGCCGAGGCGGCCGAGGAAAAACTCGATGCCGGTCGTATTCAGAAACTCAACCCGCTGATGACCAAAATTCCAATCTTCAATCCCGGCCCCTTGCTGGACAGGCTCTTGCCCGCCACCGGGTGGCTGTTCAGCTGGCCCGTGGCAATCGCCTGGGCGGGATTGTGTTTGCTGGCCATCAAAACAGTCGCCGCCAACTACGAAGAACTGGTCGCGGCCTCCGGAGTCGCCGTTTTACGGAACAACTGGTTATGGCTGCTGGCCACGATCGTGGTGCTGAAAATCATTCACGAACTGGCTCACGGAATTTCCTGTCGCAAATTCGGAGGCAACGTACGGGAAGCCGGCGTGTTGATGATCCTGTTTGCGCCGCTGCCATACGTCGATGTGACATCCGCGTGGAAATTTCCCTGCCGCTGGCAACGCATTCTGGTTTCACTGGCCGGAATGTTTGTCGAATTCGGACTGGCTGCCGTCGCCATTCTTGTCTGGTCCGCGACTCACGATCCGCTTGTCAGGCAGCACGCGTGCAATGTGGCGTTAATGGGCAGCGTGGCGTCCATCGTTTTTAACGCCAACTTCCTGATGCGATTCGACGGCTATTATGTGCTCTCCGACTGGCTGGGCATTCCCAATCTGTACACGCTGGGCCAGCAATATACGAACAGTCTGGGCAAGCGTTATCTGCTGGGAGTGGACGTCGATTTGCCACGCTGGCCAGCCAAACAGGCGTGGATCATCAAGACTTACGGCATCTGTGCATTGTTATGGCGCGTCGTCATCATGGCGGGCATTGCCCTGGCCGCTTCGTTTTTCTTTTTTGGCTTTGGATTGATTCTGGCCCTCGTCGGAATCGCCCTGTGGCTGGGATTACCCGCGATGCGACTCGTCCGGTTTTTGAGGAAGGGCCATCGGGGACAGTACGCCGACATGGGTCGGGTTGGCCTCCTGTCGGGCCTGGCCATGGTCACGGTGGTCGCCGCGTTTACTGTGATTCCCTGGCCTGGCAAAACTACGGCACCCGTGATCACTGATTTTAACGAAGTGCAAGTCGTTCGCGCCGGCGCACCCGGTTTCGTGCGTGAAATCCATGTGCGCGAGGGACAGACAGTTCAGCAAGATCAGCTGCTGGCCGTGCTGGAGAACTTCGAACTGCGCAACCGTTTGGCCCAGCTGAACATCGACCTGCAACAATCGCAACTCGCCAGTCGCGGATACCATCTCCAGGGCATGATGCCTGAATATCAGGCTGAACTCTCCAAACAACGGGCATTTCACAAACAGATCACCGTGCTCGACGAACAGATTTCCCGTCTCAGCATCCGGGCCGACGGCGCGGGGGAAGTCGTATCACGCAATATTGAGTCGCTGGGCGGCAAGTTCAGAACGGAAGGAAATGAACTGTTCCGCATCGGCCAGCCCGGCGACAAACGTCTGGCGGTTTCCGTCCATCAGGACGATGTCGAGCGATTCCAGCGTGAGTTGGGCCGGCAGGTGGTAGTCGTCATGGATGACGGCCAAAAAATGCGCGTGCAGTTGGACAGCGTCGAACCCCAGGCAAACGACGAAATTGAATACATGCCGCTGGCTGCCGTGGCTGGAGGTCCCGTTCCGGTGCGTCCAGCATCCAGTTCATCCAGCGTATCGGAATGGCGTTATGCTCAACCGCGGGTTCGCGCTCGTATAAGGTTGGCGTCCTCACAGAGCCAATCACTGCTGGCCGGACAAACGGGCACCGTGAAACTGGCCTCAAGCGACGTCACCCTCGGCACGCGACTGTATCAACTGGCCCGCGACTGGTGGCAGGGCAGGGTGCAAATGATGCGCGAGCGTTTTGCGGGCTAAAGATCCTTTTCGGTCACTGAGTACCTGATCACGGGTGGTGCCAGCGCCTGCGTCGTCACCTTGCTGCCGACGCCGTAAAGGGAGGACAAGTCGAACCCGTCGCGCAGCGCTAATGATCCTCTGCCGCACCTGGGAGAGAACCATACGCGAGCAATCTGGTCATTAATGATCGCTGGCGGCGGACCTGAGACTGAAAACTGCTTAAACACCTTCCCTTTACCACTGACGTACAGAATTTCTGCGACCAATCCCATGGTGATGGTCAAACCGGGTGCTGCCAGCAACGGATCACTGGAAGTGGTTTAAAACCCCTGTTTGTAGTACCGGCTTCAGCCGGAATCCCGCTTAAAGGCGGAACTACAAACTTTCAAAACGCGGTTTTGAAACTAGCTCTAACAACATTAGCGAGCACCGGAATTCCCGACCCTGTTATGATACGATACAAGCCCTACACGATGTTTGTTGCGAGGACGGGTTGTGCGCTTGCTTTTCATTATTGGCTTGCTGACCTGCGGTCTGGCGGGCGTTTCGCATGCTGACGAGTTGCCTAATGTGCTGGTCATTCTGGCCGATGATCTGGGATATGGCGATGTCGGTTGCTACAACTCCGCATCGAAAATCCCGACTCCGCATCTCGACCGGCTGGCGGAGCAGGGGATGCGGTTTACCGACGCGCACAGCCCGGCCACGGTTTGCACGCCGTCGCGTTACAGTCTGCTGACCGGACGCATGGCTTTTCGCAACGGCCAGCGTGGCGTGTTTACCGGCGTCGGAGGACCGTGCCTGATCGAAGCGGATCGATTGACCCTGCCGGCGCTGCTCAGACAACAGGGCTACCGTACGGCGTTGTTCGGCAAGTGGCATGTGGGAATGACCTTTTTTGATCATCAAGGTCAGCCGATCAATCGCAACGGACTGGAAGCAGTTCAGCAAGCCGATTTTTCGCGGCCCATCCCCGACGGTCCCATCCATCACGGCTTTGACGAGTTCTTTGGAACGGCCTGCTGCCCCACCACGGACTTTCTGTACGCGTTTATTGACAGGGACCGCGTGCCCGTACCACCCGAGCGAATGCTGGACCGCGAACGACTGCCCCGCCATCCGTACGCCAACGACTGCCGCAACGGATTGCTGGCGGAAGACTTTGATCACGAAACGGTGGATCTGGTTTTTTTGCAAAAGAGTCTGGAGTTTCTGGAGTCACATGCAGAACAGCACGCCGATCAGCCATTCTTCCTGCTGCATTCGACGCAGGCCGTGCACTTGCCGTCCTTCGCTGCGGAGCCGTTTCAGGGCAAGTCAAACGCCGGCCCCCATGGTGATTTCGTTTTTGAACTCGATTACATTGTTGGCCAACTGCTCGATGCACTCGATCGTTTTGGATTCTCCAACAACACGCTCGTCATCGTGACCAGCGATAACGGCCCCGAGGTGCCCACGGTGATTGCGATGCGTCGCGATCATGATCATGACGGAGCGCGGCCGTGGCGGGGCGTTAAACGGGATAACTGGGAAGGCGGACATCGCGTTCCCCTGATTGCACGCTGGCCCGGCAAGATCGCACCCGAGACAACGACCGACGCAACGGTGTGTCTGACCGATGTGATGGGCACCTGCGCCGAGATCGCTTCGTTTGAATTGCCCGATGACGGGGCCGAGGACAGTTTCAGTTTCCTGCCGGTGTTGCTCGGTCGTTCCAATGTCGGGCGTGAATATACGTTACACCAGACCATGAACCTGTCGCTGGCCATTCGCCACGGTCACTGGAAATATCTGGATCACCGCGGCTCCGGCGGTAATAACTACGAAAGGGAAGGGCCGTGGGGCATGAAACAATTTGCCTTGCCCGAATTGGCCCCCGATGCGCCCGGACAACTGTACGATCTGGCCAGCGATCCCGGTGAAACGACCAATCTGTATCTGGAACGCCCCGAGATTGCCGCACAGTTGAAACAGCAACTTGAGCAATTCAAATCCAGTGGCCGCATGCGACCAGTCTCGGGACGATAGCCCTACAGCTTGAGGTAGCCGGATTCGCAAGACTTCGGGCCGGGACGCGGGCAACACATCTCGTGAAGAGATTCGATTGAAAACGATTTGATCCACAAGTGGCAAGGCCCTACGCGGTTCATTGTAGCAGTCCTGACATCCGACCCAACGCCTGATTGACCGGGA
>CAMYKF010000058.1:0-1666 GCA_947258905.1 uncultured Pirellulaceae bacterium
CGCGAGGACAAGGAACCAGCGTCGCCAGATAATCAACGGTAGCCACGACGTCGGGTGCCACTGTTATGCCAGTGCCTGGTTGGCCTCGAAATCTCCTGATCTTCGTCGTGCCAAGGGGATTTGGCCCTTCCCGGATTTCATTTTTGGGATGACGCCCAACTCAAGACTGGAGCCGTGCGTTAAATTCAGCCCTCCGCTCCGCGGCTGAGCCTTGAAATCCTCGTCGTAATCGTCGTCGTAATCCTCGTCATTGTCGTCGTCGTCGTCGCACTTCTGCGTTCCTGCGGAGCCAAACAGAGACAGCGGAAGAAGGCACCGCTGATCAACGCTTATAAACGCTAATGAACACGCATCAGATGAAAATTAGCGTCACCTGCGTGCATCAGTGGATTCCTGAACGAGTTCATCCTGGTCTGAAAAAACCCCAATATTTGGGATCGCCATTTTGTTACCGCGGTTTTTTGCGACAAAAAATCCGTCACATTTCTGTCACAGCTACGCTGGTAACGCGTATTGATTACGCCCAATCACCCTCACCTGCAATCTGGAACCGGACGGATGGACAACCCAACAATGCTGGCTGATTTGCCCATGGACCTGATGAAACGAAATGGCCCGGGCACCCCTGCCAACAAAATCCCCAAACTAGTCAATTCGATTCAAAAGCAGATACGCTGGATTTGGATCATCACGGGGATTTGTGCAGCAATGGGTGGTTTCGTTATGTCGCTGCTGGGCATGGTGGAGGGTCCGGTTACCGGGCCAGGGGCCAGTACGTTGTCGATAGTTACGCTCGTATGCGGAATCATGCTGGTAACTATTGCCGGCATCGGTCTGATCTCGGCTCCAGTTGCGATCCTATTCAGCCGAAGTTTTCGCAGGCAACTCCAGCGGATGGAGTCCGGGCAGTACGTGGCGTACTGGCGTTATTCGGATGAACAGTGGAAGCGTTTTATCGACGACGAGCACGTAGAATCAAATGATCATGTATGGGTAGCGATCCTCGGTATGGGATTTGTGGGCCTGACATTTGGCACCATCTTGATCGGAGTGATCGGTGTCGTTGGCTGGCTGATGGCGTCGATTGCCGTCGCGGCGGCCGGGTATCCTGTGGGCTTGCTAGTGCGACAAATCCGTCGCGGCACGCTCGATCGCTGGGCGGACGAGCCGTGGTTCGCGGTCATTGGCCACGAAGGGTTGTACTACGCCGAAAAGTACCTTCCCTTTTCGACTTTCGGATCCGGTCTGGCGTCCTGCCAGCTCACCGACAAAGATGGCAGGCAGTATCTTGTGTTTACGTTTTACAACCAGACGCAAAACGGCCGCAGCCATACCGATCACCGAATCCCTGTTCCGTGGGGCAAGGAAAAAGAGGCTCGCAAAATCGTCGGCGAGCAGGAAAATTAAACACGGTTCAATGCAAGTTGCGAATTGAAAAGCGCAAATTGCAAATTGGCCATGCCAGAAATTGACAGGATGAACAGGATCCACCGGATCAAATCATCGTCGTTGTCGTCGTCGTGATCGTCGTCGAATTTCTGGTCTGGCAGTGCGAGTGGCACCAGCATGGCTCTGTGATTCTGTGCCTCTGTGGTTCGTCCTGCGACAGGAAGTAAGGGGGGCACGGTCGCATTTTCCCGGCCCTCGTCGCACAGGGTCACCAGAA
>CAMYKF010000058.1:1717-8382 GCA_947258905.1 uncultured Pirellulaceae bacterium
TACGCATCCACAAGGAACTTCAGCATGACCACAGCATCGTGCTCGGTCCCGGGACGACTTGCTCTGCAATGAGCCTGTTGCGAGGCCGTTGGGACATGATGGCAGGGTGTGTTGCGATTGCCATCTGCATTCCTGATTCTGTATATGCCCGATCAGTCTCGACACTGGTATTTGACAAGATGAAAAGGATCCACCGGATCAAATTCATCGTTTTTGTCGTCGTCGCATTCTTGAGCACTGGCCCAGCCATTGTCACCTGTGGGACCTTGAGGCCAGCGTGCTAAAATCAAGTCTGGTTTGCGTTGGATTTCAAATTAAAAGCAGTTGGCACAAATATGACAACAACTCATCAGAGATCGAATGACACTCGCCTTTTCCTCGGGACCATTGTTTGCGTGCTGGTCCTGGTACTCGCGTTGACAGTATGGCGATCGACACTCGCAGGTTGGTTCGGTAATCGCTGGTACGCCAGTACGGCTGTGATTCAGCTTCAGCCCGTCAAAAAGCATTGGCATGGCAACACACAAGCGGCAATGCCAGCGTACGAGGATGTGATTTCCCAGCCTCACGAAAAGGCAATCCAGTCCGTCAGGTTGATCGACGACTGTCTCAACGAACACGAAAACCTGCTGAAACATAATACGTTTGCCGAACTGAATCGGCAGGAAGCCATGCAGTTGATTCAGGAGAATTTGACGGTGACCACCGATCCTGAGGATTCGCATCTTGTTACCTTGAGGTTTCGGGCCAAGGATCCGAATGATGCGAAACGCGTCTTGGACTATCTGATCCAAACATATCGGGACCATGTATCGAATGAATGGCGTGACGCCCTCAACGAGTACCGGGATCACATACGAACCGTATATGCCGAATGTCACGACCGGCGCAGTCAAGTGGAAATCAAGATTGCAGAAGTTCGGGCGACCCTCGGGAAGAAACCGATGCTGGAAGAGTCGATGCGAATTTTCCTCAAGCAACTACACGAGGCTCGAGCGCGGCTAAACGAAAAACAACAACGCCAATCGATGATCACCGATTGCCTGGAGACAAACGACGCGGAAGCGCTCAAGCAAACCAGGTGGATTCTGACGCAATGGGGCGAGGCCTCAGTCGAATCGGACATGCCAGCGGCCACAATGCTGGATCACGTATCCAGCAAACTATCGACCGAGATGTTGTGGCTGGAGGAGCGTATTGAAAGATTGCAGGAGCAAATCAGGGAGCACGAAGCCCGGGCGCTTGAGCAAATGCAAATCGAGTGGGAACTGGACCAGTTGATGCAACATTATTACGCCATTAATGAACTCTGCTTCCTTGCCTGGCAAAAGCGTACGGAACTTGAACTGCACGAGCCAATTATCGGCGCTTATTTTGAGCTTCTGACGAGACCGGAAAAGGGTACGCGGGTCAGGTGATGCTGGCGGCCTGCCTGTTTTGTCTCGCGTCCATGGCTTTCGCCTTTCGCCAACCCGCGGCTGTAGCCGCCGGATTCTGATACTGCCATTGTTTCGCGGCTTCTTAACGCGACTCTCGTGAGGTATCCGCTCGCAAAAAGCGGCATCGGCGGACATTTTTGATTTTTTTCAATTTTGTCCGTTCGATCAGCAGCGTCCAGCGTTTCTTTCGAAGTACCCGGCGGTCCCGTGGCAAGAATACGGGGCTGACGTGATTCGCGCAGCCGATCGCCACGAAGTTCGGTTGGCGCTGCAAATTTCGATCCAACATCAAAAAACAGCCGGAGCCCAAGATGACGCGGAACAAGACAATCCACAGGACGACGCGATTCCTGGCTGCTCTGTGCATGGCACTGATACCGGCGCTGGCAGCAGCCGATATCGTCCCGACGACGTCGACCCGGGACACAGTTCAGCGGTTGCCCTGACTCGCCGGCGGCGGCGGATACTGGCATCGGGTTTCTGTGCTCGGTGTTAGCCAACTGCCCGGGGCATTTCAGAGCGCCGGGTGCCATTGACCCCAACCTGCCCCCTTTTCGTTCCCCTGCCCCCTTTCGTTCGCCGCCGCAAAGCTGGCCCGACTGCCTCGGCTAACTGGCCGTACTGGTTTGTTGTTCAGCAACTCCCGTGTTCTGCTCGATAACCAGCTTGCCGATGCGTTTGGAGAAGTAGAAGACGCGTTTCAGGTAATCGATCATTTCGGCTTCAAGACGAAACGTGTAAAGACGATTGGGTTCATCCGCCGCCAGGCGTTGAGTTATGTGATCTTCCAGTCGCGCGACGAATTCATTGACTTCTTGTTTTGCGTCAAGCACCTTTTGCGCTCGTTCGCTGTCCGCTTCCACCAATGCCCGAATGGCCAGTTGCGCATTAGTTGTGATGACTTTGTGGAAATCGGTCAGCATCTCGCGAGTTTGGGGGCCAATGGCAATGGAACGCGCGATGCGTTGTCGGCCAATGTCCGTCAAATTGGATTCCACTAGATCGGCAATGCTTTCAATGTAATTTGCCGCCGAAAGGTAGTCGTGAAGTTGTTCGGATTGACTCGCACCAAGATTTTCCTTCGACAGCCGACCCAAATAAGTGATGATAGCGGCGTGTAATCGGTCCACATCGTTGTCCATTTGTTCCAGCTTGTCGAGGTCTTCGCTGGTCCCTTCAAGCACGGCGGGCAAACAGTTTCGCACCATATGCAACGCTGCGGCTCCCAGACGCCCCAGTTCCATTCGCACCAGGTCCATGGCTAATTGTGGTGTTTCAAGCAACAACTCATCCAGGTATTTGGGTTCGGCCTTCACTTCCTCCCTGGGCGCACGATCAGGCACCAGCCAGCAAACCAGCTTGCCCAGCGGTACAGTGAACCAGATAAAAATCAGGGTATTGGCGACATTAAAAATGGTATGCGCGTTGGCAATTTGCCTGGGGGTTTCGGCGCCAAGCTTTTCCATACCAGCCAGCTCCTGAGCCTGAGGCGAGATCTGCGTGACAAATGATGCCAGCTGCGGAATAAAGAAAAGCCACAACAAAACACCGGCCACGTTGAAAATCACGTGAACAACACTGGCCCGTACGGCCTCCCGAGGTTTGCCGATGGCGGCCAGCATGGCGGTCACACAGGTTCCGATGTTCGCTCCAAAGATCAGGGCAATACCCGCCTCGAGGCTGATAAACCCCTGGCTGGCCAGCACAATGACAATCCCCGTGGTCGCGGAACTGCTTTGAACCAGGCCGGTAAACAGGGTCCCCAGAATGATGGCATAGATCGGGTTGTCCATCTGTTTCATGGTATCGATGAACGGTTGATAGGAGCGCAGGGGATAGGCACCTTCGCTCATCAAATGCATGCCGAAAAAAATCAGGCCCAGACCGAGGAGCATGTCACCGTACTGGCGGATTTTCTCCTTTTTTGACAAAAAGTTCATTGCAAAGCCAAGCCCTATCATCAGCAATGCATACTGTGTGATCTTGAAGGCAATGATCTGTGCGGTGATGGTGGTGCCGATGTTGGCGCCCATTATCACGCCAATTGATTGCGAAAGCGTCATCAGCTGGGCCGAGATAAAGCCAACCACCAGTACAGTCGTGACTGACGACGACTGGATAATCGCCGTGACGATGGCACCGGCTAACGCCCCGCTGAAGCGATTCGTGGTCAGTTTGGCCAGCACTTTTTTCATGCCACTGCCGGCAACCAGCTTCAGCGAGTCGGACATTTTGTCCAAACCCCACAGAAACAGGGCCAGGCCGCCAAATAGACCCATGAATATTCCCAGAACGTCGAGTTCCTGGGTTGTCGGTTGGTCTGTGAACGAAAACGCAGACACCGCCAATTGAAATAACGGCTCAACTATGACAGTCCCGCTCACTTGCCCATCACAAAAAAAAATGAAAAACGTTCACCCGGTCGTCGCGTCCAGATGTTCTATCAATTTTAAGTTTTCTTAACAATCGCCTCGCGTGACAAGTCGTCACCAACAATTCGAAAAACCGGAGGATTTTGTTTCACAACAGCTGATTCCCGATCAAAAAGCACTGGTCAGGGCTCCGCCTTCTCGTTCCCCGTTGAATCAGCCGATGGGTTAACCATTTGCCCCTGGATCATGCCATCGATTGAGTCGTCGCACCTGATCGAATCGACCAACGAATTTTGTAACGAGAAAGGCCGTTTGATTCGCTGGACCAGTCGTGCATGGGACCTGGTATTCTTGAGAAACCGGGACTTTCCCGGGACCAACCAGCGCTGGCTGGAGCCGCTGGAATGGCCTGATTTGGAGACGGCTAGTGCCGAGAACCGAATATTGAATTCGTACAACAGTTTCTCAAACAGGTTTATGGCAACATGGCCGCGTGGCAACATGGCCGCGGCGCAAATTCAGGCCTTGGATAATTTGCCACGTGAGCAGAGAAAGCGACGGTGGGTGTGTCGCCGTCGATTGGCTGTGGAGCCCATGAGCACCCGCGCGTCCAGAACTGTAGAATCGAACTGTCGCGTGCCGTTTCCAGCGCGCCACCTTGTCGGTCATGCCAGTAAGACAAACAATACGCGTTCCTTAACCCGCGGATCGCACCGGTACTGTTATGTCGGAATCTGATCATCAACCTGGTTTGTCGTTCATTCTTGTCTCCGACGCCAGGCAGCCTGATTCCGGGGCCGTTATTGCGGCGGCCCAACAGATGGGAATAGGACTTGCGCTGTCTGAAGATCGTGAAACGGACGACGGCGAAGAACAGCCCGAGATCGATGCGTACGACATTGACGGTGGTGGAACGCTCATGGTCACGTTAATGCCCGCCCCGCATCCGGACGTGGCTGACATGGCGGGCGGTCCGCTGTCGCCTGAGGATATGGATTCTCTGGTTAGCGCGCCGGCTCACTGCATCGTCACTGCGCTTGGACTAGACGGCACGATTGACGAGATCGATATCCGCATGTCCGCGCTGACGGCAGCGGTGCTTGCCGGTTGCCAGCCGGTAGGTGTCCTGAAAATGCCTGGAGTGTTGTTTCATCGGCCTGATCTTTATGCCGCGTGCGCCAGAAAGGGTGTCGAAGACAACGAACTGCCGATGTTGATCTGCGTCGACATTACAGCCGCGTTGGAAGGCCCGGAGCAGATGTCCTTTCTGACTCATAATATGCCCCGCTATCGTCGAGAGGATTTGTACATTACCTGTTCGACCGAAGGTGAAGGTGCGTTCGACTTTGTGCTGGATATGATCGGCTGGTTGTTGTCCGATCGCGATTACCAGTTGCCCACGGGTGACACGATCGGTCGCAATGCCGAGGAGAAGATTAAAATTAACCGGGTCGCCAATCCGCTGGGCGAGGGACCCGACGTGGTGCATCTGGATTACGCGTGATGCAAATCGCGGTCTTCTGGTATTCTGGCGACGCTTCGATCGGTGGCGCGGTTGCCGTTGTCGAGCGCGTGTCACGCAACTTCGCCGTTTGCGGGCATTGCAAATTGCAAAATCAGTAGTCCCAAAACAGTAGAGCGGGCTAATACCTTGGCTGATCATTAACGTCAGCGGCTACTCGGTATTAATTGACCGGGCGGTTTTGTGAAGAGCGTTGTCTGGAATCCTGCCTTGCGATTGACAGCCACGAACGCGGCGCCAGCAGCCGCGGCCCGCGATATACGGGGGGCGTCGTGATGAGTCCGGAACAACGGGAGAGAGTGCAACGGGAATCGGAGACAACAGTCGAAAAATGGCGACAGGATTTACTGGCTCACGTTGATCGATTTGGAGACTTCGACAGGACCAGCATCATTCGCGAGTCGGTCAGGCAATTGGAGCCGCATCCTCGGGCAACCCATATGCGTGGCGATTTCACTTACGCGGCAGTTCAGGTGGGGTTATCCGTTCCGGTTCAGCATCCGCGGGACGCCCAGGTGAAAGATCGAAGACTGATTCGTCAACAGGCTGGTCAAACGTGACTTCGGTCAAGATCCAGTCAGCCGGCTGTATCACGTTCGATTCGACCTGGATCCGGTGAGGCACCTCAATTCCATCCACCACGCGATAATCCAGAAAGGTCCAGCAGTATTGCACCTCTTCCGTGTCCTCAAATTCGCTTTGGCCGACAATCCGTTCCATGCGAACGGCCAATCCCGTTTCCTGATCGATGTACAGAACCAGGCGGTCGAACCTCGTCCGGTATTGCAGCTTCCACGCAGGATTTCCGTCAACCGTGACTTGCCCAGCAAGCTGGAAGTCGTCGGCAATTCGCGGCCAATAGCCAATGGGTATGGCACCCTGCTCGAAGAATCTCAATCGATGATTTCCCCGTCTGGCTTTTTCCGCCAGCCGACTGGTTCCCCGACTGCCGGTGAGGAACATCTGTTGGCCGTCATCCACCAAACCAGGGCCCGGATTTCTGTCCGGACCGATCCAGCCGCGTTCCGCCCACCGTTCCTCTGTCCATGCGATTTCTGACCGGGCGATCGTGGATCGGTTGTAATAGCGGCTGGATTCTTCTGGTGAAGACGCGCGCGTGATGTCCCATTTCATGTGAAAGGAAGTCAGCTGCTGGAGTCGGGATTTGTCCCCATAGGCCTGGAGATAAAAATCGACAATCTCTTCCCGCGAAGCGTCTTGATCGGGATGATATTGCCAGGCGTGTAGTTGAGGGTATGGCCCGGGTGAAAATACGGACAGGGCGACGGGCACAAGGATCCATCTCCAGTTCATCAGACCACCTTTCGTTTT
>CAMYKF010000059.1 GCA_947258905.1 uncultured Pirellulaceae bacterium
CGAGGAATTAAGGCGGGCCCAGGATGATCTGATTCACAGCGAAAAACTGGCCACCCTCGGCCAGGTCTCCGGCGGAATCGCGCACGAAATCCGCAATCCACTGAATGCCGTCAAGACGTCGGCCTATTTCCTGCTCAATGCCAATCAACCCACTCCGGACAAAATCCGCGAACACCTCGAACGCATCGATCGGCAGGTTTCCATCATCGACGGCGTGATCACTGCCTTGTCGGATGTCGCCCGGTTGCCACCGCCCAGTTTGCAGCCCGTAGCGGTGCGCCCCGTGATCCGCGAAATACTCAATGCCGTGTCCTTGCCTCCCAACATTGACGTTGAATTGCGAGTTCCCGATGATCTGCCCTGCATGTTGGTCGATCCGCAGCAGATTCCCATCGCGCTGCGAAACCTGATCCGCAACGCGCGGGACGCCATGCCCGAGGGCGGCACCCTGACAATCGATGGCAATTCGGACCCGCAGCAGATTGTTGTTTCGGTTAGCGACACCGGGCCCGGCATTGCCCGCGACGACTGGGAACGCATTATGGAGCCGCTGGTATCCACCAAGACGCGGGGTATGGGTCTGGGACTGGCGATCACACGCGCCATCGTGGAAAAGAATGGCGGATCGCTACAAATTAACAGCGAGCCTGGCCGGGGCAGCACGTTTTCGGTGCATTTGGCTCGCCAAATTGACGCCAGCTAGTTACCATTCGATGAGGCGGGAAGCTTTTTGATTCCCAAAAATCGTCGTCTGAAAATTACCCGGAAGCTGTTAAGCCAACATGCCCGATGCTGCGCCGCGGATCCTCATCGTGGATGACGATCCCGACATCCTTGCCAACATCGCCGACATTCTCACCGATGCCGGTTACGCTCCGGTTACCGCCTGCGACGGCACAAGCGCGCTGGAACTGGTTGAGGAGTGCTGTTGCGAAGCGGGCCAGTGCGGATTTGACCTGGCCCTGCTGGATTTCAAAATGCCCGACATGGACGGCGCTGAGTTGTTTCAGCATATCCATGCACAGTGCCCTGAATCCCGGGCCATCATGATCACGGCCTATGCGGGGGATGACGGAGTTCGTCGTGCGCTGGAAGCTGGCACGTGGAAGGTGCTGAGAAAGCCGGTTGATGTACCCGCCTTGCTGGAGATGATCTCCGAGGCAGTCACCCAGCAGGTCTGAGCGGATCCTGAGGTTGCGGTCGTGCGAAACAGCGCGCGGATTTGCCGACGGAGCGCCGTATCGTCTCCGCGGCGATCACGATTTCGCCGGTTGCCCCCGTTGCTTCTTGACACACGACCGATCTGGCACGCCAGTTGCAAATGTCGATATCGTCCCGTGCCTCGTGCGGGGAGATTGTCAAACGGGAGCCGCCCCGGATGACGAAGATGCAAACAGAACGTCGCGGTGGCCCAATCAACTGAACATCCGGTTAAGGCATACAGCACTTTTCACCGTCAGGAGAAATCACATGGCCAAGACAGTAATTCCCCGTCAGAAATCCGAAGTCGCCCGTTTTCCTTTCCAAAACCTGTTTCCCCGCTCCATGTTCGAGGACTGGTTTCAGGATTACTTTAGCGAAGGCGAAGGCGGCATGCAGCAATTCATGCGGGCTTCGATGGATGTAGCCGAGACGGACCAGGCTTATGAAATTACCCTGGATTTGCCGGGCGTGCAGGCTGACGATGTGGAGATCAACCTGGACAACAATACGTTGACCATTCGCGGAGAGCGCAAGGAAGAAAAGGAAGAGGGAGGTCCGGACAAGCAATATCATCGCGTGGAACGCTACACAGGCAGCTTTTCCCGGTCCGTGGTGCTGCCCAGTTCCGTCAACGAGGGCGAAGCGGCCGCCGAATTCAATGACGGCGTGCTCAAGGTCACCATTCCCAAAACTGAGGATTCCAGGCCCCGGAAAATCAAGATCAACAAGTAACCGACCCGTGCGGCAATCCGTCGCAACGGCCCAATATCAACATCCACGGAGACAGGCCCGACTCGCGTTTGGCCTGTCTCTTGCTGTAAAACAAAGACTGTTTCCCAACCCGATTTTCTGTTGACCACGGTGCGTATGGTGCTGGCCAGGGACTTTTCAGTACTGATTGTCGAAGACGACGACGACGCGCGGAGCAATATGGTCGACATTCTCTCGCTGGATGAATACAGCATCGAGACCGCGACTCATTGCCTGCCGGCCATCGAGGCCGTGGAACAACGCAACTTCGACGCGGTGATCGTGGACTGGAAGTTGCCGGACGGGGACGCCAGCAATTTGCTGCCCATTATCTTCGCCCACCAGCCGAATACTCCCGTGATTGTGGTTACCGGAATCCGCGAATTCGATGTGGCGGTCACGGCCCTTCGCGAGGGCGCCTACGATTTCCTGTTGAAGCCCATCAATCCCGATGCCCTGCGGGCTGTGTTGCATCGAGTGGTGGAACGCACCGAAAACCTGCGAAAACTTGAAGCGACGCAACGCAAACTGCTCACCAACGAACGGCTGGCCGCCATCGGCGAAATGGTCGCCGGACTGGCTCACGAAACGCGCAATGCCTTTCAGCGCAGCCACGCCTGCCTGGCCAATCTCGCTCTCGACGTCGCCGAGATGCCCGAGAGTCTGGAACTGGTCCGCAAGGTCCAGAAAGCGCTGGATGACCTCAATTACCTGCTGGACGAAGTCCGCGACTATTCCGCGCCGATCAATCTGGAACGGCAAGCGACGAATTTGAAATCGCTCGTCCGGGAAACCTGGTTGCAGACCAGGGCCACGACCAACCCGCGTCCCGAACCGGAATTCCGTCTGCAATGCCCGGCGGGCTTTCCCGAAAAATGCTCGTTCGACCGCAATCGCATCCAGCAAGTCATCAGGAATCTTTTGGAAAATGCCCGGCACGCCTGTGGTGATCCCGGCGTTGTCGAGGCCAGCTTGTCGATTCTGCAAAACGAGCCCGACGAAATTCGCGTGGAAATCCAGGACAATGGTGCGGGCGTCCCATCGGATGAGACGGACAGTGTGTTTGAACCGTTCTTTACCACCAAGACCAAAGGCACCGGGCTGGGGCTGGCCATCTGCCGACGTATCGCCGAAGCACACGACGGGCGTATCGAAGTGGATGAAAGTCCGCTGGGCGGCGCCCGCTTTGTGGTCCATTTGCCCCTCAAATGACCAGAGTGTCCCTTAATTGGGAAGTTCCCCGGCGCACCGGGGCTGCCGAAACAAAACATCGATAATTCCTGTCTCGGCAGGAGCCTCGACCTCCCGCAAACTGAATTAAGGTCCAGAGGCTGGTGCTTCAGCGCAAGGTAGCCGGATTCGCGAGAATTCGAGCCGGGACTTGGCTTGCGCCTCGTGGGCAGACTTCCAGCCTGTCAATCGCAGGCGGAGATGCCTGGGCCGCGGGGGCTGCCAGCCCGTGTCGGATGTACCCGCGAAGCCTGAGTGAGCGGCCGGTGCGCTTGTTTGTCACCCTGTCAGAATGAGCGTGCGTTTACGCACGCGCGACAGATCGCCCGGCCACGCCATTACCGCTCAACTTGCCAGCATCGTCCCGGCTCGCTGTGAGATGGATCAGCGGCAACGAATCTGCGCCCGATGGCGCGCCGCGCGGTTGCGGCACGTTGTTTGCTTCAGCACACATCAGATCATCAGGCGTGAAATGGAATAGCCATGCACATCAAACGCATACTCTGCCCTATCGACTTTTCCGACGCCAACCGGCACGTCAACGAGTTCGCGTCGTTGCTGGCCAAGTCGAATGATGCGGAGATCATCTATTACTTTGCCTATCAGCCCGCGGTGCCTTACGCCTCGCACGCCTACATGGATTTGGAGAAAGAGGCGCGGGATGCCAAACGGAAACTGGAAGAGATTAAGCCGACCGTGGAAGGAGTCCGCGCTTCATGGGTCGTGCAAGTGGGGCCGCCGGTCAGCGAAGTCGTGGAATACGCCAACGAAAACGACATCGATTTGATCGTCATGGGAACCCATGGACGAACGGGTTTCAAACGCGCTGTGCTGGGCAGCGTGGCCGAGTCCGTAATCAGGAAAGCGAATTGTCCGGTGCTGGCTCTCAAGGAACCGGTGCCCGAACCCGAAACTGATCAGGCCGCCACGTGAACGAAGACACCGGCAATCGAATAATGTGCGCCATCGACGTTAACGACTTCGATCAGGAAGTCATCGACGTGGCAGCGTTCTTTGCCAAACAGCTGGGCGCAAAACTTGATCTGGTACACGTCACGCTGATGCCGGATCCGGCTCGAGCCGCATGGCCGGCGTATTTTGGATCGCCGGAATCCCTGATCGAGGACAACCGGAGGTTGCGGGAAATCGGCACCAGCGTCCAGGGCGTGGAGATCAATCACCACCACTTGTCGGGTTTCCCGTCGGAAAAACTGCTGGATTTTGTGGAGAGTCAACGGCCGGGTTTGCTGGTCATGGGAACCCATGGCCGGCGTGGTGTATCCCGCATGTTGCTGGGCAGCGTAGCGTCCAAGGTGATGCGGGAAGCGCGTTGCCCGGTAATCGTGATGCGGCAACGGCGGCAGGAAGGGGATCAACCGGACCATGCTGCGGCACAAGTTGCCACGGATGACACCGCGGAGAAGCAAAAGTAACAGGTTCAGCTGCCGGACAACGCGGCCGCCATCTAAAAAAAATACAACCACCAACTCCCTCGGAGACTGATTAATGGCTACCAAAGAAGTAGAACCGCTGACGCCATCCGGCATTGACAATTCCCAGCTCGATCTGCTGATCGTGGACGACGAGGAGGATTTTCGCGAGTCGGCGTACAAGTACTTCAAACGCCGCGGCTTTCGCGTCGAGCAGGCCGAGGACGGGGAGGAAGCGCTCAACGTTTCCACCAATCGAAAATTCGACATCGTGGTCCTCGATATCCATATGCCTGGCATGTCCGGACTCAACGTGCTGGAAGGGCTGATGGAACGCGATCCAGCGCCCAAGGTGGTGATGCTGACCGGCGGCGGCACGATTCAAAACGCAGTCGATTCGATGAAGAAGGGGGCTTACGATTTCCTCACCAAACCGGCCCGCCTGGAGGATCTGGAGCGGCTGATTCTGCACGCCAGTCAGGCGCGGCAGCTGGAAAAGGAAAACAAACAGCTCAAGGAAGTGATTCGCCGGCAAGCGCCCCCCACAAACATGATCGGGCAGTCACCGGCCATGCTGGAAGTCTTCCGGCTGATTGAACGCACGGCCAACTCCGAGATGCCGGTGCTGATCCAGGGGGAAAGCGGTACAGGCAAGGAGTTGGTGGCCCGCGCCATTCACAAGGCCAGTCCACTGGCCGACAAACCGCTGGTAGTCATTAACTGTGCGGCGCTGGCCGAACAGTTGCTGGAAAGCGAACTGTTTGGCCACGAAAAGGGAGCGTTCACCGGCGCTGTGGCGGCCAAACCGGGATTGTTCGAGATCGCCGATGGCGGTGCCCTGTTTATCGATGAGTTCGGCGAGATGTCCGGCAACCTGCAAGCCAAACTGCTGCGGGTACTCGAGGACGGATCGATGCGGCGTGTGGGCTCGGTCACCCAGCGACACGTCAAGGTGCGCTTGATTGCCGCCACCAATCGTGATCTGGAGCAGGAAGTCCACGACAAGAAGTTCCGCGAGGACCTGTTTTATCGCATCAATGTCCTGGGAATTCAGCTGCCGCCATTGCGGCAACGCCAGGGCGATATTGAATTGCTCGTGCGACACTTCGCCGGCGAGGACTGGACCGTCGACGAACCGGTCATGCAAAAGCTGTGCAGCTACAGCTGGCCGGGCAATGTGCGGCAGTTGCAGAACGCCATCGAACGGGCCAAGGTGCTGGCCGCTGAAGATCGCATCGAAATGAAAAACCTGCCCATGGCGATTTGCCAGGCCGAACCGATCCCCATGACTTCATTGCCCGTCGGTGAAAACGTGGATTTGGAAACAATCAACCGCATTCACGTCGCCGAGACTTACGAAAAATGCGAACGCAACAAAACACGCACCGCCCGGGCCCTGGGCATTAACCGGCGATCGCTGTATCGCCTGCTGGAAAAATACCAGATCAGCTAAATGGCTGGCAGTGGTAAGATCTATTACCGCATGGAGGATGCTTTCGGTCATCACATGCTGGAGTTGCGCAAGTAAGCCAGGCGTTCGGGGGACACATGAAATACACCGTCGATATCGATATCGATTTGCCGCGGGAGCGCGTCATCGAGTTGCTCGACAGCACGGAGAATCTGTATAAGTGGCAACGCGGTTTGAAGAATTTTGAACCTCTCGGCGGCCAGCCCGGCGCCAGATCGCGAATGGTATTCCAAATGGGCAAACGCGAACTGGAAATGATCGAGTCGATCACCAGCCGGAATTTCCCTGACGAATTCGACGGCACGTATGAAACCACAGGTGTCTTTAATATCGTCAAGAATCATTTCGTCGAATTGACTCCCGAAAAAACCAAATGGATCAGCGAAAACGAATTCCGGTTTTCGGGCTTTATGAAAGTCATCGGCTTTCTGATGAAGGGCGGGTTTCCCAAACAAAGCCTTAAGTACCTGGAGGACTTCAAGGCCTTTGCCGAACAGGGAACCGATGTGCGGGATGCGGAGTAATGCCATCGCGCGACTCGATACCCGGAATTGAACTGCGTCCATGCTCGTACGATT
>CAMYKF010000060.1 GCA_947258905.1 uncultured Pirellulaceae bacterium
ATTTGATTGGGTAACCGAACCGCGACCGCGCGGGTGCGGCCGTATTGCACGACATGTGAATCCAGGTTCCCTCGAATCTCTCACGAGATTCGCTACGAAAACAATCGAAACCGCGGCCGGGGTTCCTGTCGATTGACCGGCGGGAGCCACAATCAACACAACCGTTACAACAATCGCGGTCGGAAAATCGCAGTTGCGTAACGGTACTCATCGCTGTCATCGACGACGCGTATGCGGGGCTTTAGTGGCCGAAAATCTGGCGCGATTTTGTCATGCGGGCGGCAGAAAAACGTACGTTTTTGTGGAGCAATCCGGACTTTCAGAACTTCCGCCTCGACATCTTGTGTGTCTCCTATGTTGACCGTCACCGTTTTTAACCGTCACCTGCACCGGCAGCAGTCGTTTTCTTACTCGCCAGTA
Source organism: uncultured Pirellulaceae bacterium (assembly GCA_947258905.1). Taxonomy (GTDB): domain Bacteria; phylum Planctomycetota; class Planctomycetia; order Pirellulales; family Pirellulaceae; genus CAJQPP01. Next base: position 421 of record CAMYKF010000060.1, read on the forward strand.
CAACTGGGTGCCGTCGAGACCGGCGACGAGGGATTGCGGCTGCCGGCAGAGGATGCCGTGCCAGCAAACTGCCGGATTCACTGGAACGCAGGTTCCGGCCAGGTGCGTCTTGAAAATCGCGGACAACCGGTCCGTCTGGGTGACGGCACGGCGGTGAAAACCGGCGAACAGATGGAGCTGGTTCTGCCCGCGCAACTGGAATGGGGCGAAATGCGGATTTCGCTGAGGGAGGAACCGGCCAGCACCGACATCGATCGAGCGTTGGTTGCGCTGGACCCTGAAGAAACAACAAGTGAGAATGGGCCGCTGGTGCCTGGAGTGGCCCATCCGCCATCGATGGAGACGCTGTCGGCGTGGTTTCGCTGCCTGACTGAACTGCAGCAATCGCCAGCGACCGGTGGCGAGTTGTTTCGCAATGCCGCCGCCGCCGCACATCAACCGGCGGGACTCGACGGAGGTATCCTGTTGGTGCGATGCGACAAGGGATGGAAAATCGCCTCGAGCTTTGTTCCGGATCCGGCGGGGGGATTCCATTTTCGTAATGAACTGGTGGAACGGGTCGCCGCAGAAAAACTGACGCTTTATCACGACGCCCGTCAGATCGTAGATGCCACAACGTCCCGGACAGAGCCCTCTGTCGTCGTTGCGCCGATTCAGGATGAAAACGGCGAAGTATCCGGAGTTGTGTACGGCTGGCGCAGCCACCAGGCCGCGAACCAACGCCGCGGAATTCGATTGCTGGAAGCATGGTTCGTCCGGCTGGTGGCACAAAACGTGGGTGCCACACTGACGCGAGTCCGCAAGGAAACCGAGATCGCACGAAAGAACGCATTGCTCAGTCAGGCCTTTCCACCCCGAGTCGTGAGGCAACTACAGGAAGATCCGGCGATATTCGAGGGTCGGGAAAAAACCGTCACCACGATGTACGCCGACTTGCGTGGCTTCTCGGCCATCAGCAATCGGCTGGCGCCAAAAATCACTTACCGGATGATCGTCGAACTAATGGACGTTTGGACCGAGCTGGTGATTGCCAATTCGGGCGCCGTCGTGGATTACTTCGGCGACGGACTCGTGGCTTTCTGGAACGCGCCGCTGGAGATTGAAAATCACGCCACGCTGGCTGTCGCGTGCGCGGAGAACATCCGGGAATCGTTGCCGGAGTTTAACGAAATCTGGAGCGGACTGATCGGCAGCCCGCTGGACGCGGGCATCGGCATCACGACGGGGCTGGCCCAGGTTGGAAATTGTGGCAGTCGTCACCGATTCAAGTATGGACCGCACGGCACGAGCGTTAATCTGGCCGCGCGGATTGAAAAGCTGACGCGGCGCATCGGTTGTCCGATTCTCATTTCGCAGGAAACCGCCCTGCATATTCGCAATGACTATCTGGTTCGGCGGTTGGGCAAGGCGGTGGTGGCCGGATTCGCCGAGCCAGTCGATTTGTACGAGCCCCTGTCGGCCGAGGCGCATCACTCGCTCGAGTTGATCCATCGTTACGAGAATGCACTGGATTTTTTCGAAGCCGGCCGATTGGCCGCGGCCGACAGAATTCTGGCTGACCTGAGCGAGCAATATCCGGCCGACTTGCCTGCCCGGAAACTATGGCGGGCGATTCACGAGCAGATGCAAGGCGGCGGCGTTAATCATCCGGGACTTCTCCCAGGCGGCGAAGATGATCGAACGTAAAAATGCCGGTGCTGTGTCCGTCACTGAACTGGATATGGTAGGCGTAGTTGCCAACCGGGCTCATGGCCACGATGTCCAGTGGTTGGGTTTCCGCGGGACTCAGCACGCGTAGTCCTCCATCGGCCGGTTGCGGCGGATCGGGCTGGCGGCATGTGGCACAGGGACAGCTGTCGCGCAGCCGCCGGTAGCTGATCATTTGCTCGACGCCGTCACTCCAGGTGAGGGATAGTTGCTGGTCGGCAAGTCGCTGCAATTCGACAGGGTGAACGGACATGCAACTCTCTTGATATGCAACGCGCTACCGCTTGTCGATAAAACGTTGTCCCTTCAGTTCAAAACGGGGCAGTGACCCGGCAGGCACGCATTCGACCTGTACCTTCAGGCCCAGCTTCAACCGCAGTTCCTTGGCAACACGCTCGGGTTGTTCCAGACGATCCTCGATTTCAATTCCCAGCGCGTCCATCTGGCCTTGTTTGAACGCCGTCATGCGGTATTCGATAATCTCGGGGAAACTGCGCAGAATTTGTTCGACCGATGAAGGAAAGATGTTCACTCCGCGGATGATCATCATATCATCGACGCGGCCGAGGACACCGCCCTCGAGCAACACAAACGAACAATCCTGTGGGTCGTTCCAGGTCGGCTTGACCAGGTCACCGGTGCGATAGCGTATGATCGGACTGCCCTCGCGACCGAGTGCCGTCAGCACCATTTCGCTCGGTTCGCCTTCGCCTGCCGGACCGCCCGATTCCACCGAAAAGAACTCGGCAATGAACTCGGCTTCGTTCACATAGATGCCCTTGCCTTGCGGATCGGCAAAGCCCCACGGTCCGACTTCGCTGGCCCCGCTGTGATCAACCACCCGGGCATCCCACGAGGATTCGATGCGTTGCCGGATTTCGGGCACCGATCCACCGGGTTCGCCGGCCACCACAAGCTTTTTGACGGTCGTATCCGCCAGGTTTGTCTGGTTGTCGGCAGCGACATCGGCCATGTGCAACGCATAACTGGGCGTGCAAAACACGGCGGTGGCCTCGATCGAACGAATCAACTCGATGCGGGCCACGGTGTTAAGTCCACCAGCCGGGGCGACCAGCGCGCCGCGGTGGACAGCCGCATCATGAGCACTCCAGAACCCGATGAATGGGCCAAATGAAAACGCCATGACCACGCGGTCCTGTTCGGTGATGTCACCGGCATCCAGCACATACTGCCAGGCATTCATCCACCATTGCCAGTCCTCGGCGGTGTCCAGCACAATCAGCGGCCGGCCGCGAGTTCCCGAAGTACGATGCAGCCGCACATAACGCGAGGGATCCCAGGTCAGGTTGCCCGCAAAGCGTTTGTCGATGGCGCCGGCGACCAGTTCTTCCTTAAAAGTGAAGGGGATGGCCTCCAGTTGCTCAAGCGATTCCAGTTGCTGCGGCTGGTGCCGCAGTTTTTCGGCATAAAACCGGTTGTCCGGCAGGATCGCCTTGAGCAACCCGTTCAGCCGGCCCAGCTGGTATTCGACCAGTGGTTGCTGGTCGAGTCGCATGAGTCGTTGGCGTTCCGTGGCATCGTGGTAGATCATGCGTGGCATCATACGAAAAAAAACGGTTTCGTTTAACCGCCAGCCCCGTCCAGCGTTAGGGATCTTCACGACCGCAACCCGGACCGACTATCCTGAACCGGTATTTTCGCACGGACCCCATTTGATGCCCTTTGTTGCCCAACATATCCGCGATGCCCGCAATCACCTGCGACGCAATGACCCGGTGATGCGGGAGATTGTGCAGCGTGTGGGCCCGTTTACGGCCAAAACACGACGCGACCGGTTCGCTTCGCTGGCCGGCGCGATTGTGGCCCAGCAGATTTCCGGCAAGGCCGCCCGCTCGATCTGGGACCGATTGGTGGCGAGTCTGGAGCCGGACAAGTTAACGGCGGAAAGCATCGATCGACGCAGCCTGGAACAACTGCGCGAAGTCGGCATATCAAGACAAAAAGGCACTTACCTGAAGGACCTGGCCGCGCGGGTGGTGGCCGGCGAAGTTCATTTGAGCACGCTGGGTCGTATGAGCGACGAGGAAGTCACCGCGGAGTTGACGCAGATCAAGGGCATTGGCCGCTGGACGGCGCAGATGTTCCTGATCTTCACTCTTGGTCGCCTCGACGTGTTACCCGTCGATGACCACGGCGTTCGCACAGCCATTCACAGGGCCTACAACTTGCGCAAGCTGCCGGATGCCCAACGCATCGAAAAGATCGCCATGCCCTGGCGACCCTACGCTTCGGTCGCCAGCTGGTATCTGTGGCGTTCACTGGAAGAATAGGCCTCATAATCGATCGCCAGGGCGAGGCTCCCGCCGAAACACAAAGTTTGGTGGAACGGATTGGCAATATTGGCAATCCGTCCTACGACAGGATCAGCGAGACATCCTGCTGCCCATTGACTTCGCCGACAACACACGTGTTTTCGGCTCCACGCGCTTTTGCCTTTTCAACCAGCTCGTCAGCGCGATCAGGGTTGATACTGATCAACAGTCCACCGGAGGTCTGGGCGTCAAAGGCGAATTCCTGCAGCGTAGGATCGGCCGAGTCCTCGATACGCATGGTCGGTTCGGCGAACTTTCGATTGGTGGTACTGGCCCGCGTCTTGTTGCCACGCCGCGCCAATTCCTCTGCGCCCGGCAGCAATGGCAAACGATCCGTTTGCAGACGAATGGTTACGCCGCTGGCCTGGGCCATTTCATTGGCGTGTCCCGCCAGGCCAAAACCGGTAATGTCGGTGGAAGCGCTGGCGCGGCATTCGACGGCCGCTTCGCTGCCCGCCTTGTTGAGCTGGATCATGCCCGCTACGGCCGCTGCCAAAACATCCTCACCGCATTTGCCTGCCTTGAAAGCCGTCGTGACAAATCCGGTGCCCAGTGCCTTGGTTAGCACCAGAACATCGCCCGGTTGTGCCTTGCTGTTGGTCAGCAGGTTCTCCGGTTCGACAACGCCTGTGACCGACATGCCGAATTTGATTTCCATGTCGCGGACCGAGTGTCCGCCACCGACCACGGCGCCGGCCAACTGCACGCGGTCGGCTCCGCCATTGAGAATCTCGCCCAGAACTTCCAGGTCCAGTTTGTCATCGGGGAAACCGACGATGTTCAGCACGATGGTGGGCCGGGCACCCATGGCGTAGATGTCGCTGAGTGAATTGGCCGCAGCAATCTGGCCAAAGGTAAACGCGTCGTCGACCAGCGGTGGAAAGAAATCCAGCGACTGTACGATCAGCAGATCATCGCGCAACTGGTACACCGCCGCATCGCTGAAGCCCTCGGCTCCGACAATGAGGTTCGGATCGTGAAACGTGGGTAAATCTCGCACGACCTGTGCGATGCCTTCCTGAGGCAACTTACCCGCTCAGCCTGCACAGCTGGCGTAGTCGACGAGTCGTTTTTTCTTGCTAAATATGGCCATATCATCGCCATCGCCGCCCATGTCCCAGGCAATCGTTAAAGTCACGGTGATCGGCAAACCGATGTGCACAAACAGTAGGCCGCTTTTCCGGCGAAATTATCCCGCATTTGGGAGCTGGACATTCCCGTTGCCGGCTCCCGCATCCCGTGACACCCATGCCGACCCAGCAAACCAGAAATCCCTGGTGGAATAAATTTGCGCTGCGACTGGTGCGTCGCAACAGTCTGCCCAAGGCCAGTCTGTCCGCGTTTTTGTGGCAACTGGCGGAGCAGGGATTTCGGCCCAATCATATCGTCGACGTGGGTGCCAACCGGGGTGCCTGGAGTCAAAAGGCCCATCGAGTTTTTCCGCATGCCGGGTTCACGTTGATCGAACCCCAGCAGGAAATGCTGCCCCAGCTGAATCGATTCCAGCAACGTTGCCCGCAGGCCCGCATTATGGTCGCTGGAGTTTCCGACTTCGTGGGAACGCAGACCCTGTGTGTGACCCCGGATACGGTCTCCAGTGGTTTTTTGCACGCCAGTCAAACGGCGCAAAAGCACAACTGGCCCACGCGGGAAGTACCGGTGTTGACGCTTGACCATCTGGTTCAGCACGAACTGAACTGCGTGCCGGATCTGGTGAAGATTGACGCCGAGGGGATGGAATTTCGCATCATGCGGGGTGCGTCGAGTCTGATCGGTGTGACGGAACTGTTTCTGCTGGAAGCGCCCCTGATTGAACCGCCGCCGGGCTGGAGCAGTTTCAGCGAAATTGTGGCGATGATGTCCGGCCTTGGTTACGAGGTTTTCGAGTTCACGCATCTGATGAGATTACACGGCCACCCGGCCACCAGTTTGCTGGAAGTGGCTTTTGCCCGCCGCGACGGGGTGTTGCGGCAGAAGACCACTGGTGCGGGCCAGCGGCGAGCAGCATAGACGACGCGGCCCGAATGGTTGCGAATCCGGCTACGCGTGTATTTTGGTGCCAATGCTGGCTTGCCCGAGGGTGTCCGGGAATTGTAGCGGAAGGGCGCAAGCCCTCCGGTTGTGGCGCACCGGTGAAGGACCGGCGGGCTTGCGCCCTGCCGCTGGAATTACACGATGTAACTAACGGTAAATCCCGGACACCCTCGGCTTGCCCGGTAGTGCAGAATCGAAAACACGGTAGGGAACAATCATGCCACCAGCGCAAAAATATGGCGTGCGAAGGGGCTCGCACGCCTGCGAAGTTGTTCAGCGAACTGATCTGAGAATGTGACGGGTCGCCCTGAGCCTATTCCTTTTCGGGGCCCTCTTCCGCTGCTTCATCACCTCCTGCAGCACCTTCAGCTTCAGCCACCGGCTCATCAGCAGCGGGTTCGTCAGCCGTTTCGGCTTCGTCATCGGCGAAGGCAGGTTTTTCGACTTGCCGGGTCTTCACGCGATCGTGCTCGCCAACGAATTCCAGAATGGCACGCGAGCCGGCGTCACCGACACGTGGCTTGGCGAGTCGCAGGATACGGGTGTAGCCGCCCGTACGATCGACGAATCTCGGCGCGATGTCCTCGAACAGAATGGAGACCGCTTCCTTGTCACGCAGGATCTGGAAGGCCCGACGCCGTGCATTGACGGCCGGGGCCATGGCAGCGGTCCACTGTTGCCACTGGTCGCTGTTTCGCCATTGACGCCACTGCTCGGTATTGCGTTCAGAGCTGGCGGCATACTCCTGGGCGCGTTCTTCGTGCGGCAGGGCCTTCTTGGCGATGGTGATGCATTTCTCCACCAGCGGTCGCAGTTCCTTGGCCTTGTGCAGCGTGGTTACGATGCGACCCTTGCGAGGCGGATTGACGGCTGTTTTGCCATCCGGCTGCATCAGGCCTTCGTAGTACATTTCGTCGCGCTCGGTGAGGATCATGCTGCAAGCCAGATTGCGCAACATGGCCTTGCGATGACTGGGGCTGCGACCGAGGGTACGTCCTTTGCGTCGATGTCTCATGACAGGGGGTCCGGGGTTGGCTGTTGCGCGACAACAGGTTTCTTGAGCGTTGAGTTATGTGATCATGGTTGCGGGCGGCACTTTCATGCCCAGCCGCAAGCCAAGTTCCCTGAGTTTTTCCTGAATTTCGGTGAGTGTGGTGTCGCCGAAATTGCGAATTTCCATCAGCTGATCTTCGGTGCGGCCCACCAGTTCGCGGACGGTAGTGATGACCTCGTGATCCAAACAGTTCTTGGCCCGTACACTGAAATTCAGTTCGCTGATGGGAATATTCAGTTTGGCTTCCTGGGCCGCGTCCATGCCGCTGGCCGTCTTGGGTCGCGAGAAGACCCGGGAACCCAGTTCGGAATACTGCACGAACGGGTTGAGGTGTTTGCGGAAAATCTTGGCGGCTTCCACCAGGGCCATCTCGGGGTTAACCGAGCCATCGGTCCAGATTTCCAGAGTCAGCTTGTCGTAGTTGGTTTTCTGACCGACACGGGTTTCTTCCACGTCGTAACGCACGCGGGTCACAGGACTGTACACGGCATCGATGGGGATGATCCCGATTTCGTGGTCCCGCGAGCTGTGTTCGGTGGAAGGCACGTAGCCGCGGCCGTTCTCCACGACCATTTCCATCATGAAATCGGTGTCGTCGGTCAGGGTGGCCAGCACGTGACCGGGATTGATGATTTCGATTTCGCCGCCGGTTTGAATATCGGCGCCGGTAATCGGTCCGGCTGTGTTTTTTTCAACCGTGATGACTTTCATCTGGTCCGACATATTCTTAACGACCAGCGATTTGACGTTCAGCACGATGTCGGTGACATCTTCCAGCACGCCGGGGATCGACGAGAACTCGTGGTTGGCGCCACGGATCTTGATCTGGGTTACCGCGCTGCCTTCCAGACTGGACAACAGGATGCGACGCAGGCTGTTGCCGATGGTGGTACCAAAGCCGCGTTCGAAGGGCTCTGCCTGAAACTTGCCATAGGTGGCTGTCAGGGTTCGGCTCTCGCATTCCACTACACTGGGAAGTTCCAATCCGCGCCATCGAATATGCATGAGTATCTCCGTTTTGCGTTACCGCAGAAATTTGTTTTCAGCCGGGAAGGGTTCTCTGTTCTCGTTGGGTCGGACCGAATCGTGGGAACCCGCGGCGTCGGCAAGGCCTTGTCGAAGTCACTCGCTGACGCAGTGGGCTGTTTGCAATTGGCCCGGAATCAGACGCGTCGCTTTTTGCGGGGACGACACCCGTTGTGAGGAATGGGCGTGCAATCCTCGATGGTTTTCACATTCAGGCCCGCGGCCTGCAGGGCCGTGATTGCGCTTTCCCGTCCGCTGCCCGGTCCCTTGACACGCGCCTCGACCTCTTTCATGCCCATCTTGATGGCCTTTTCAGCCACCTGTTGCGAGGCGCATTGGCCGGCGAACGGTGTGCTCTTGCGGCTTCCCTTGAAACCGCAGGTACCGGCGCTGGCCCAGCACAGGGCATCACCCTTGGTGTCGGTAATCGTCACTGTGGTGTTGTTGAACGTGGCGTTGATATGAGCGATGCCCATCGTCACGTTACGTTTGACTTTTCGCTTTTTGACTTTTGCCACGAGGCAATCTACTCCGGATCCGTTGTGAAGAAATCGTTATGCACATTTATTGCACAGCAAGTGCGCGGGCTGTCCGTTAACGCAGGTCCTTGACGCCCTTCTTGCCAGCCACCGTTTTCTTGGGGCCCTTGCGGGTGCGGGCGTTGGTCTTGGTCCGCTGGCCACGTACCGGCAGACCCATGCGATGCCGGATACCGCGATAACACTTGATGTCGCGCAGCCGGTTGATGCTTTGCTGCAACTGACGACGCAAAGGACCTTCCACGACGTAGTCGCGTTCAATGATCTTGGCCAGACCACTGAGTTCCTCGTCGGTCAGGTCGCGAGCCTTTTTGTCCGGCTCGATGCCTGCCTTGTAGCACAGGTCCCGAGCCGTTTGCGGACCCACTCCGTACAGGTACGTCAGTGAGATCACGGCTTTCTTGTCGTTCGGAATATCCACACCGAGCAAACGCGGCATGTTCTGGTCTCCGTTAGTCTAAAAGTGCTCCGCACCGGGCAGAGACGGAAATGGATTGATCAAGCTGCACGGCCCCCACAAGCGGCGGGCTCATGCGGACCGGAATCTGATGTTTGGGCAGCGCCAGCGGCCAGCCGGACCAACGACAATCAGCCTTGTCGCTGCTTGTGTCGCGGATTGGTGCAAATGATGTAAACTCGCCCCTTGCGACGGACGACTTTGCAGTTTTCGCAGACGCGTTTTACGCTAGCGCGGACTTTCATCGGACAGCTCGACAGCAGTTTGTGTGCCAGTTTTGGGAAAGCGAAACAGTATACGGCCTGATGTCGCTTTTCCACAAGTGGCAAAACCTCGCCAAACTCGATGATTTCAACCGCCGTCCCGTCGCCGCAGGCAGGCCGATTTTCCGCGCCGCAGCTCCCCGCCAGCTGGCTCCTGCCAGCACGCGAAGGGCCCGGCTCTGTTGGTCAATCTGGCGAATCCGGGGGAAGCCTGCCACATGCGGTCACTTTGCAGGTTTTGCTGAATTTTCAGCCATTGGCTGGACGATTCCGATAGTACGGTGCGCTACGCACCGCCTCACAAAGGCACCGTTTCGCGCGACATTTCCATGCAATTCCCCAACGCAAAGACCGGCATCCATGCAGCAACTCTGCTGGCGCTGGCCGCGGTTGGCGTGCTCATCGCCTCGGCGGTGCGGCAGCCGACAGACTCATACCATGAGAACAACGGACACTGGACAGCTGGTGACCTTGGCGACTCCGGCAACCAGCCGGTCGATGTCGTGACGGTCGCCCTGTCCGAAATCGAGTTGCTGGAAAAAGACCGGCAGGCCCTGGGGCCGGACCCCGCCGACACGCAAAACCAGAACCAACTGCCGGACGCTTGCTTGTCCGGTTTGCCGGGTCTGGATTTGAGTGGAAATGTAGACCCCGAAATTGCTCGTGAAATTGAGGCGGTGCGACGTATCATCGAGGATCCGGGTCTCGCCGCGGAAATCCGGGCGGCCCGATCATCCGACTTTCAACCAGCCCGGTACCGTAACGCCAGTCCCATTTCGGCTTTGCCAGACCTGCAGACCGGCGACGCCTCCGGGGGGATGGTTCAATCGGTCAATTTCGAGGATTACAACCCGCACGCCCGAGCCACAGCCGATCGCGTCGACGTGGCTCACTACGCGGCCACTGGCCACGACGATTCGGCGTGTGTCGATCCGCATGCGGACGTTTTTCAGGAATCGCAATTTCCGTCCGCGACCCAGTGCGCCAAATGCCACCAGCAGATCTTTGACGAGTGGGCCAGTTCCAGCCATGCCTATGCGGCCGTTTCACCGATGTTCAATCGATTCGAGGACAAGATCAATGAGCTGACCCAGGGGACGATTGGCTATTTTTGTTTGCGTTGCCATGCACCGGTAGCGACCACCGTGGGACTGCGACGGGATCAGGCCATCTGGGACGGACCGCGGGTCTTTCGCGAAGGCGTGACCTGCATCGCCTGTCACCGGGTGAAGGAGAACTACACCAAAACCAATGGCGAACGCCGCATCGAGCCTGGTGACATTTACGATCCGGTTTACAGCGGGTCGGGGCAACTGGGCTCGCAGATCGCGGCCAAGTATGCGGACTATTTCAAGGTCAAAACCGATCCGGACGACCGCGGACCGGGACAGTCGATGCACCGTCGAGCGATCGAGTTCGAACAGCTCTCTCAAAGTGACTTTTGCATGTCCTGCCACCAGGTAGCGGTGCAACCGGGCATCAAGCTGGAAGTTGTGTGGGACCAGTACCGGGCTTCGCCCGCCTGGCGGGACGGCATCACCTGCCAGGATTGCCACATGGGCATTGTGCCCGGTCGTGCCGAAGGCTATTCGGTTGGCCCGGCCGCCGTCGTCGATGGCAAGGCGGTGACTGCCGAACGCAAACATTCCAATCACATGTTCTATGGACCGGGCTACTCGATTGCTCATCCGGGGGTCTTTCCACAAAACGAAAAGGCGGATCGCTGGGCTTTCAATGACTGGCTGCAATTCGACTGGCGTGCCGGCTGGGGCACGGAGGCGTTTGAGGATGCGGTGGCCGACGGACAGATCAGTCCGCTGTTTCCACCTGCGTGGACTGAGCCCGATGATCGCATGGATGCGCGTGACATCATCACCGAGAACCTGCAGAAACTGAATTTCAAACGCGATATCCGTCGCCAGGTCATGGAAAACGGGTCGCAGGTGGATGGTCCGTTCTTTCAGCACGAACCGGGCGCGGGCCAGGCCCTGCGGTTCCATTATTGCGTTACCAATACCAACCCCGGCCATAACATGCCCAGCGGTTCGCTGGGAGCCCAGCCCCAATTGTGGCTGAACGTGGTCCTGATCGGACCCGACGGCAATCCCCTGTGGGAAACCGGCTACCTGGACAGTGTCGGCGATCTGGCTGATCTGCATTCACAGGATGTGGTGGAACGACGCGTGCCGCTGGACAAGCAACTGTTCAACCTGCAAACCAAATTCCTGACGACCAACGTCAAGGGAACGGACCGGGAAATGTACCTGCCCGTCAATTTCGATTTTGACCAGTTGCCGTTTA
>CAMYKF010000061.1:0-6638 GCA_947258905.1 uncultured Pirellulaceae bacterium
GGATGTATCGAATTGTGTAGACACCAATGCCCGGGGGGAGGGTCAGGGGCTGAGGTATTCCAGCAAATGAAAACTTGCCACTAAATTCCGCGAAGAGCCGTCCCGAGACGACATTGGCGGATTTGCGCATCACCGCCGAAACCGGCCGCTTTCCAGAAACTCCGCCACCTGACGCGCCACGCCTGGTTGCACCAGCATCGTGTTGTGGGTCGACCGCAGGCAAATATGATCCTGCTGGGCGGGCAGGGCGGTTCGCGATTTGGGCACGATCCAGTCGTACTGGCCGGCGATGATTCCGACTTCCATCGTCTGTGGCGACGTAATTCCGTGCACCAGACTGGCGGGATTGTCGGACAGTTCGTTGATACCGGCACAGAACAGGCAAAACAGCGGCGAGATGATGCGGGCGGTGGGCGTGCCCTGATTGGGAGGTGCCATCAGCACCACGCGTCCCAGCGATGGCAACGGACCGTACTGCAGTGCCAACCGAAAAACGATCGAGCCCATGCTGTGCGCGACCACATGAACCCGGTGATGTTCAGCACAGATTTGCTCGAGAACCGGCCGCAGCCGCGCCGCGTGTCGTTTCAGCGAGCCGTAAAAGCTGGGATAGCCCCAGCTGTGCGTGGGAAATCCGTGCCGCTCGATTTGCCATTGCAGAGGCTTCATCAATAGCCGCCTGGACAGAAACCCGTGCACAAAAAACACGGGATCGCGGCTGGTTTTCCCGATGGAACGCTGCGTGGCAATCATGTTTGAGTTATCGACCAGCCAGCCATTACTTTTCCAGCCACTTTTGCGATTCTCGCAATGCAATCAGCGCGAAACCCGTTGCGATCAACGGATCATCTTCGCGCATGCGGGCATTATCGTTGCTCCACGAGCCGTCGTCCTGCTGCTCCTGTATCAACACATCCCTGATTCGCTCCGCCACCTCGTCGGCCTGGTCCTCAGGTAGCAAGGCCAGCGACTGAGCCAGGGATTGGTAGTAGTAATAGCGCAGCCCTTCGGCCCACGTGCCCTGTTCCGTTTCGTGCTCAAATCCGGGAACCTGCGGCCACGTGTCGTGTTTGATCAGCCACTGAACCGCTGCCTGCACGGCCGGATCATCCGCCGGCGTGCCAATGAATCTGTGAATGCGCAGCCCGTCGGTGGTGGCCGAACCATAACTGCGCGGCGAATTTCTGGCGTCATCGTGCCAGCCGGCCTTGTTGCCGTCGTGATTGCGACGCGGATGAAAAAAGAATCCACCATCATCAGCCACGACGCGTGCAACCCAGGCCCGCGCCGAATCCATGGCATCGCTCACACCCGGATGATCGGGGTAGCGGGTCAGCGCTTCCAGCACCGACGATGACACCGAAATGTTGGTACCGGTCGTGGGTCGTTCGCCTTCCATCCATCCGCTGAGGTCCCAGCCGCCAAAGTTGGGACTGTCCTGGCCATAGCCTTCGTCGGTATCCAGCTGGGCGCGTGTCAGGTATGCGATCAGTGCATCGCGCACGTCATCGGGCAAATCCAGTTGCAGTTGTTCGGCGGCCAGCAACAAATGGGCCGACGCATAGCTGGAATAATCGGGGCCGCCTGGATTGGTGACAAATCCGGCGTCACGCGTGGCCGGCAACAAGGCGTTGACTGCCTCCTGCAACGGGCTTTTGTCCGCAAGGGATTGGTCGCCCAGCGCGTACAGCACAAATGCCGTCATGGCGGCGCCTTCACGAAGGTTTCCGTAGTTGGGCGAATGCCACAAGTGATCGTCGGCCTGCTGGGCCAGCAAATACTGTGTGGCTTGTTCGATTGCGGCGTCGAGTTCCGACGGCGATTCCGGTTCAGCAGGCTCCTGGGCGGGCTCTTGAATAACCGGCGATTTGCAGGCCACGGCCAGGCAGCACAGGGCGATCAGGAAAAATGCAGTTTTCTTCATGACTTCATGTTCAGACGGTTTTGTGTTTCCAGCCACCGTGAAAAAAGCGGGACAGCACCATTATGCTACGCACAATGATATCAATGGCCATAGCGATCCATGCACCGGCAACGCCCCAGCCGAGGCCGCTGAACTCAAGCGTGGTCCCCGGAATGTGCACCGTTTCCATGGAAAACAGGATGGCCAGCGGTATCCGCATTAGAAAGAATCCGGCCAGCGTAAACAACAATGGCCACATGGTATCGCCAGCGCCCCGCAGGGACCCGGTCGCAACCATCACGATTGCCAGCGAGGGCAACGCGAACGCCACGATGCGGAGCAGCCTGCCGACCTGCAGCGTCGTGGGGTGATCGGGCTGGCCGGTGAAAAAAGTCGCCAGCTCCGTGCCAAAAAAGTACATACCCAGTGCCGTGATCGAGATCACGACGAGCGACGTGCCAATGCAGAACAAGGCGCTTTGCAGCGCCCGATCAGGGCGGCCGGCACCCAGAAACTGTCCCGCCATCGTGGCGGCAGCGACATGAAAGGCATTGGCCGGCAGGTAGGCACAGGCCTCCAGCTGGACCGCCAGTCCGTGGGCCGCTGCGGCTGCCGTGCCCAGGCTGTTGATGATCGCCACGAAGATGAGATTGCTGAATAACAGTGCAGCCACGTCCAGACCGCCCGGCAGTCCGATTTTCAGCAACCGCACGATCACCGATTTGACCGGTCGCAACAAATGAAATCGCAAGCCGAGTCCGTAGCGATTCAGCAGCAACGCCGAGAACAGGATGCTGCCGCCCACTCCATGACCGATAGCTGTCCCCATGGCGATGCCCTTCCAGCCCCAGGGTTCAATGCCGCCGAGACCCAGTACCAGCACCATGCTGACTGCCACATTGACAATGACGACCACCAGTTTGGCAACGAATCCGGTAATCGTGTCACCCGCGCCGCGCAAACAGGCCGCGCCGACTTGCTCGAACATGATCAGCGGAATAACCGGAATGACAATCCACAGATATTCGCTGGCGTAGCGGGCTGCATCGCCACGCAATTGCATGGCGTGAATGAACTGATCGCCCAGCAGGATGGCCAGCGTCGTAATGATGACTGCCAGTCCGCCGCCAGTCAGAATCGCCTGATTGGCCGTCAGCTGTGCAGCCGCCTGATCACGCTCGCCCACGCGTCGGGCAATAATGGCGGTTGCCCCGATGGCCACGGCTGCGAACAAACTGGGAATCAGCCACATGGTGTAGCCCATCAATCCCATCGCTGCCTTGACCGCGTCACCACCACCAGTCAGATACCGCCCGGTCAACCACCAGTCGGTCCATGTCACCATCAACGTCAGCGTTTCCTCGGCCAGCACGGGCGCGGCAAGCCGTGTCATGGGAGCCCAGGTGCCTGAGGAATCGATGAGCTTGTTGGTGGACAAATTATTTCCGTTTGCCGTTCGGGAAACGCAGCTTCTTGCGACTTGTGAGCAGTTTTTGTGAGTCTTGTATTAGGCCCGTCGTTTACGTCGGGTAACACGGAACGCCGAATGTTTCACTCCCCCGCCCGCCGCTTTGCGGCGGGCGGGGGAGTGAAATTTTTCTTTGTCCCAAATGACCCGAGCTAAAGCTCGGGCCTAATACCGTTTTGCCCATGCTCACTGTCATCGTTTTGGCTTATGCGCTCAATATTTATGCAGCCAACCCCGAACCAATTCAGCCACTCGACGTAGAAACGGGAGCCCGTTGATCAAACCAGCAGTTGCGTTTCGGCCTGCACGGAGGATAGCATCACAACGATAGCCATCTCCCTTTGTGCGATAGCAAGCCAGCAAGCCATGCCAGCGGAAAAAACAACGGCGATTGTGCTGAAAGTCGTGGAATTCAGCGAATCGAGTTGCGTGGTCACGTTATATACGCGTGATTTTGGCAAAATCAGTGCTCTGGCCAAAGGGGCCCGTCGTTTGCGAAGTCCGTTCGATGGCGCTATTGACTTGTTGTCGATCTGTCGAATAGTGTTCCTCCGCAAATCTGTGGACAGCCTGGACCTGTTGACCGAAGCGCGATTGTTGCGGCGGTTTCGCAGTGCGTCCACGGACTTGTCGCGGTTGTACGCCGGGATGTACGTCATTGAGCTGGTTGCAGCGTTGACGGATCATGCCGATGCGCAGCCGGCGTTGTTCGATTGGGTGGTGGAAGCCATCGAATCGATTGATTCGCCATCCACGGCGGACGCATCGCCAGGTTTGTTGTTCCGGTTCGAATTGACGCTGTTGTCAATGCTGGGACATGTGCCGGCGTTGTTTGAGTGCGTGGATTGCGGTCGCCCGATTGATGACGTGGACCAACAACGGCCGCGAGTCGCCTTTGGCATGCAGGCCGGAGGCGTTTATTGCGAACAGTGCCGGAGCGGGAAACGAAATATTGTCGGACTAACCAGAAGGACACTGCAGTTGATGCGGGAAACGGCGGACACGAGCCGCCCGCTGGATGACATCTCATGGGATGGAGCCAGCCGCGGCGAGTTGCGGGGTTTGCTGGATCAATACATCGCAGACTTGATCGGTTACCGGCCAAGGATGCAAAACTGGTTGAAACAAACAACGTTCGCGATGCAGGACGTTCAAACTGAAAAATAGACGAGGCCCTGAAACATTCGGGGCCTGCCAACACTGACAAGGACAAGGAAGTCCAGTGAAATTAATCAGATCAAGTATTCTCGTTGGTGGTTCCACGTTGCTGTTGATTTGCCCGCTGCTGCTGGGCGGGTGCAGTTCAGTATCCGATGGCGGATCGAAATGGTCGCTGGCCAATTTGCTGGGAAGTCCGGCCACCGCCGACAGCGCAAAAAATGCCGAAGACGAACTTGATCCGTTTGGCGAACGCGATCCGGATCGTCTGATGTGGTCGGATTTGGGTCCCGGTCGCATTGGAACCACGCTGCAGCGACGGGTCACAGCCGGCCAGGATCGCGTCAAGGCCGACCAGCGGTTAGCGGAGGGTCAGGAGCTTTACCAACAAGCACTGGCTCGCTGGGATAGCGGCCAAAAGGACGGCGAAACACCGGCGCTGTTTCGGGAGGCGGCGCAGAAGTTTGAACTGGCAGCCGGGTACCTGCGGGATTCGGCGATCGAGCACGACGCACTTTTTCTGCAGGGCGAATCGAATTTCTTTGCCAATGACTATGTGCAGGCCAATCGGGCCTATGAGATCCTTCTGAATCGATACTCGGGTACACGGCACCTGGATCTGGTCCAGTTGCGACGATTTGAAATTGCCCAGTACTGGTTGGCGCTCGACCGGGGCGGAGCAGGTATCACCATCAATGATCCGGCACGGCCCAATTCCGGACTGGAAAAACACGCCCGGCGTATCCTGCATCGCATTCGGCTGGACGATCCCACGGGCAAACTGGCCGACGACGCCACCATGGCGCTGGGCAGCGCATTTGCCGAAGCCGGCTTGCATGCCGATGCGGCCGATGGGATGAAACTGTAAATAATGTTGAATCATTGCGGAAAATGCTTCAGGTGGAATTCCGATACTTATATAGGCCTCACTCTCAACAAGACCAGGATTAATCTGGTTTACTTTGATACCATCCTTGGCCCATTCTGCAGCCAGTGATTTGGTCATCTGCGACATAGCTCCTTTTAGAATGCCGTAGAGAGGAACACCCGACATGCTTCTCCTAGTTACTGCAGATCCAATATTCAAAAGGCTTCCTTTGGTTTCCTTCAGATAATCATGGGCAAGCGAGGAGAGATAGAGCAGGTTTGTAAGGTTGGCTGTTATACCGGACTGCATAAGATCATAATCGAGTTTTTCTATGGGGATGGGGGGAAGGGTTGGGTGACTAACCGCATTATTAACTAGGATATCAATTCGATTATGCCGATCATAAACAGCTTCAAGTAGTTCTTTTGCGGATTCTTTATTTTCTAGTTCATAGCAACCAAAACCCGCAGGACCGTGTTGCTCTGTAATTTCTGCAGCCACTTTTTGGGCCCTTTCGGCAGACCGACTGGTGATAATAACCTGGACGCCTAATGACGCAAGCCGCTCCGCAATTCCTCTGCCAATTCCTCCTGCACCGCCAGTGACAATTGCCACCTTTTCATTCACTGTCATCCCTTACTCCTTAATTTGGACTTGTTTGTATAGCTCTATTACCTGTCAGGGACTTCTCTCAGGGGAGGCCCTTGGTAGTCAATATCATCACAATGCATAGGAAGAAACGTCTCGGGAGGTCGATTGAATGTGTCAATGTAGCAAGCTGTGACTCCACTGTTAATTATAATGGCCAAAACCCGATAAACTTCTTCAGGTGTAAACTTTTGGTCTGAAAGAAAAGCTGAAATATAACCATTGATATTCATACTTTCATCGTGCTCATTCAGAAGTATTTTTTCTATTTCATAAGCCAACTGCAAGTGTTCGCCAGGGTGATAGCCTAAAGATGCTGCAGTTCTCTCCATGGCTTCCAATCTTTCATCACCTTTAGCAAGAGGGCGAGCAAAACCCATAATTGTTGGTTTGCCTCCGACTCGGGCACATTCTTTTTTGACAATTTCTTCGGGCGATGAGCCGTTTTTGTATGATATTAATGCGTTCTGTATAAATTTAACTCCTTCAGGAAGAGTTTTCTGACCATATGCCTTGGAATCACCGGCTAAAATTCCAGCTGTGGTAGCGGCAACAACCGAACATCGCATTGACCCACCTAAGGCCCCAATGCA
>CAMYKF010000061.1:6667-7439 GCA_947258905.1 uncultured Pirellulaceae bacterium
GCCCGGCCAATGATGAAGTTCAATCGACCAGTGGCGTTTAGAACCAATACTTGCAAATATGATGATCTTCCGACTAAATCTTCCATCATGTTGTAGCCATGACAAAAAACGCCCTTCCCAGGAAACCATCCACCGGAGCTGCTTCTTATAGTTTTTCGATATTTGTCATCTAATTTTTTCGAAGTAAGAGAATTTTTTTCAATCAATGAAGTAATCCTCATCTTTTGGGAATGGCAGGGCAGTAAAGGGTTTATTTGATAACTCCAAACCATGGGCAAGTAGCCCGGGTGCACTGATCAATTGAAACAAGCCTCCGCCAGCTCGCGGCTGGAATTTTAAGTCCGCCATAGTTGCCGCAGCTACACCGGTTGCCAACCAGCCCATATTGAAGCCTTCTATTGCCTCGGAAAATTCCATGCCCCAGGACAGTGCTGAACCCGCTGCAGGTAATTGCTTTAAATGCAGAGAAATTTTTATGGAAAGCTCATCTCGCCCACCAAACCGATTTCCAAAACCTGGAGCAATATGCCAATCACCCTCATTGGGTTGTTGGGAAGATTGCATTAAGGCGGTAGCAACTTCACGCGGCGAATTTTTCAAGTTTTTTCTTATGAAGCGCATAGAGTCTTCAATTTCCCCAGCTCCTAAATGTTTTCCACTAAGAATACTAAGTGAAATTGGAAGAATATGCGATTGATCTGTTTTACCAATGCCTGCGTTCATGGCTGCACGAGTTGCGGGGTGACGAGGGCCGGGATTGATAAAAGCAATC
>CAMYKF010000062.1 GCA_947258905.1 uncultured Pirellulaceae bacterium
GCGGCCAGCCGCCCCGCGGTGTGCGTCGCATGCTGTATCGACTGCATCACGAGCTCAAGTTGCCCGTGTACTGCCTGCTCGATAACGATCCCTGGGGGTATTACATCTACAGTGTGATCAAGCAGGGCTCGATTAACCTGGCCTATGAATCGAAACGCATGGCCGTTCCGGGCGCAAAATACATGGGTCTGCGCAGCAAGGACTTTGAACGCTGTGACCTGAATCCAAGCGTCACCATCAAGCTCAGTGATTCCGATAAAAAACGCATCGGCCAGATCTCGCGGTATCCGTGGTTTGAGAAGAAAAAAATGTGGCAAAAGGAATTCAAACACATGCTGACTAACGACTTCAAACTGGAAGTCGAATCGCTGGTCAGCCGCGACCTCAGCTATGTGACCGAGGAATACGTGCCCCAGCGACTGAAGGACCGCGACTTTCTGAACTAAAGTCGCGGGACCGTCTGTCCCGACCGGGAAGTCGGGGAGTGAGCCTGAGAACAGGCTCACCAACAAAAGAGTCCGGGTCTGGCGACCCGGCCCGGTTTCTCATGTCCTATGACATGTCTTTCCGCTCTTCGTCGGTAAAGCGGTTGTCGACCTCCTCGCCACGCATGGCCATTTCACGCATGCGGGCCACTTTGTCACTGGTCGCCGCGTAGGCAGCCATCACCTTGTGCTTGGCAAACCCGGCAACACCAGCCGCCGCCATCCCCATGCTGCCGGCCTCGTCAAAGGCATCCTGATCAGCACCCAGGAACGTGAACTGCCAGTTATAGACCGATTGCTGGTGCTCGATCATCTTTTTGATCCCGGCCTTGGTAAATTCATGGCTGGAATTCTCATGGCCGTCGGTCATCACGACGAAAACCACCAGTCCGGGCCGGTCCTGCTCGGCCATTTTAGACAGCCGGGCGCCAGTCTCATTGATGGCCCTTCCCACCGCATCCAGCAACGCAGTGGCCCCGCGAGGTACCAGCGTATACGGCGGAACCTCGTCAACGGGCTCGCCCCGGGTCAGGAATTCGTACTCCGTGTCAAACTGCACCAGCGTCAAAACTGCATCTCCTTCCTCGCTGGCCTGTCGTTCAATAAATGCATTCACGCCGCCTTCGGCGTCCTCGCGGATGCTTTGCATCGATCCGCTTCGATCCACGACCAATGTGATGTCAGTCAAATTCTTGTTCATAACAACTCCTCCTTAATTGAACTCGCCGGGAATGGATGTCATCCGGCAAGCGTTGCAAGGCACTCAACCGAATCCGGGAGTGCCCGTACTGGAATGACTCGCATTGGCATCATGAACCGCCGATGCCGTGTTCGGGATCAGGGGCGATGCGAGTCGCCGGGTTTCAATTGAAGTGCGTTACAGCTCACACCAGTTGCTGTCGCAGAAGGTCGCCAAAGTAGCTGGCGACGACCAGGGAATCCCGATTGGAAGCCCATCATATGACCGAGCGGTCCGCGACCAAGCCCGACAGGTTGCAACCGGCGCAAAATACGCAATGATCGCATTCCGGCTTCGCTGGACACCTGGTCCAGGATGCGTTTTGTCAATCGCCGGCTGCCTCGTCCACCAGCTTGCGGAACATGATACACGCGTTGTGGCCCCCGAACCCGAAACTGTTGCTGAGTGCAACATTGAGTTCGCGGTCTTTGGCCACGATGGGCGTATAGTCCAGATCGCATTCGGGATCGGGCGTTTCCAGATTGATTGTCGGCGGGACCTTGTTGGCATTCATGGCCATTAGGCTGAGAATGGCCTCGATACCGCCGCTGGCCCCCAGTGAATGGCCCAGCTGGCTCTTGGTGCTGCTGATGCTCAGTTTGTAGGCGTGATCGCCGAACACCGTTTTGATGGCGATGGTCTCGGCCTTGTCGCCCAGCGGCGTGCTCGTGCCATGGGCGTTAATGTAATCCACATCCTCAGGCTGGATGCCGGCGTCGCGCAAGGCGGCTTCCATAGCCTTGGCAGCCCCCACGCCGTCCTCAGCCGGCTGGGTGATGTGGCCGGCATCGCCGGTGGCTCCGTAACCGATCACCTCGCCAAAGATGGTTGCCCCACGCGCCCGGGCATGTTCCAGCTCCTCGAAAATCAGTGTTCCGGCCCCCTCGGACAACACAAATCCGTCGCGGTCCAGATCAAACGGGCGGCTGGCCTTTTCCGGCTCGTCATTGCGTTCCGACAGTGCCCGCATGTTGCCAAAGGCGCTGATGGCGATAGGCGTCACGGCTGCTTCGCTGCCTCCGGTCACGCACACGTCCATCATGTCATCGCGAATGGCCTCCATGGCGCTCCCCATGGCGTTGGTTGCACTGGCACAGGCAGTGGCAACCGAAAAGTTGGGTCCTCGCAATCCGTAACGGATGGACAAGTTGCCGCCGGCGGCGTTCAGCATCAATTTGGGAATGGTCAGCGGCGAGACGCGTTCAGGTCCCTTGAGAATCAGTCGTTCCATCTGGGTATGGATCGTGTTCAGACCACCGATCCCGGACCCGATGATGACTCCGCAGCGAAACGGATCGCCGCTGGAGAAATCGATATCCGACTGCCTGACCGCATCGTCGGTAGCCGCAATGGCAAACTGCGTAAAGCGGTCGAGGCGTTTGATCTCCCGATGCTCGATATAGTCCGAGGGATCCCAGTCGCGAACATCTCCGGCGATCTTGGACCGCATGCGCTCCGTATTCAGAGTTGCAGCACTATGGATGCCGCTTTCGCCAGCAGCAATCCTCGTCCAGCAATCAGCGACGTTGCAGCTGAGCGGAGTAACGATTCCCAGCCCCGTAACGACGACGCGTCGCTTCATGGTCAGCACTCGTTGGGGGGTAGGTTATCCTGCGTCGCCTGCCTTGGCGGCGCCGTCTGTGGCGTTTTCGATATGAGTGATGGCTTCGCCAACAGTATGGATCTTGTCCGCCGCGTCATCCGGGATATTGATTTCGAACTCTTCTTCCAGTTCCATAACCAATTCCACCGTATCCAACGAGTCCGCGCCGAGATCGTTTACAAAATTGGAATCGCGATTGATTTTTTCTTTTTCGACACCGAGTTGATCGGCGACGATGTCGATGACACGTTGTTCAATGGATGCCATGTTCACCGTCCTCCTTCTGCAGTACTTCTGATTTCTGTGGCGAGCCACCAAGTGGCAGAACGCATTACTCTGGCGGAACCCCTGTTGTCCCGCGTGAACCCGCAACCGATGCACCCGCAAGTTGCTGTCACCTCCGGTTGCTGCGACGCGAAACGGCCTCCTTCCGGGCGGACCGCGGAATGGAGGGCCAAGTCGGGCAATCGCAACAAGATAGAGGATTCTCGCAAATCAGGTCAAGGCATGTTGCCAGCCCAATGGCAGTTTGGCCACGGAATTATCCCGTCATCCCGCCATCGATAACCAGGCATTGACCCGTAATATAACTGGCAGCGGGACTTGCGAGAAACAATACACCCGCGGAAACGTCATCGGCCATCCCCAGGCGTTTGGCTGGAATGCGTTTTTTGACCTCCCCGAGGATGGAATCGCCCAGGGCCTGAGTCATGTCGCTTTCGATAAATCCGGGGGCTACGGCGTTGACCGTGACCTTGCGGCCTGCCAATTCCTTGCTGAGGCTGCGTGTCAGGCCGATTAATCCGGCTTTGGACGCCGAATAGTTCGTCTGGCCAGCGTTGCCGATGATTCCCGACACGCTGGACATATTGATGATCCGCCCGTAACGCGACCGCATCATGTGACGCGAAGCCGCACGGGAAAACAGGAACGCACCCCGCAAGTTGGTGTTGATGACGTCATCCCACTCGTCGTCCGACATCCGCGGCAACAACGTATCCCGTGTGATACCGGCGTTGTTGACCAAAATGTCCAGGCGTTCCCATTCGTCTCCGACATGATCCACGACTTTGTCCACTGATTCCCGATCCGTCACATCGCAGCTGAACGCCTCGGCCTGTCCACCGGCGGCCGTGATAACTTCGACCGTGTCCTTCAATTTGTCTGCATTTCTGGCCACGCAAGCCACCTTGGCACCGCTGGCCCCCAGGGCAATGGCGACGGACCGACCCAGTCCCTGCGACGCACCGGTGACGATCGCCGTTTGTCCGGACAAGTCAACATTGAAGCCTTCCATATCTCACAAGCCTTTGCGTGAAGTTTTTGTGGTTCGTTTTTTTCGATGGATGGGGAATCCGTTACCGTCCGGCATGTTATTCAGGCACGCCCGTACATTTCGCCTTGCGGTTGATGCGTTTCATTAATCCCCGCAGCACGCGACCGGTCCCCACCTCGACAAAGTGCCCGGTGCCCTGTTCCAGCAAACGGTTCATGGACTCGTGCCATTGCACTGGCGAGCACACCTGATGCACCAGCACCTGGCGGATTGCGTCCGAATCATTGTGGGCTTCGGCATCCACATTGGAAACCACCGGAATCCGCGGCGGCGAAATTTCCACTGCCGCCAGGGCCTCGGTCAGACGCTGCTCGGCCGGTTCCATGATTTCCGTGTGGAAAGCTCCGGCGACGGCCAGCGGAATGGCTCGCATGGCATCGAACTGCTCGGCCAATTCCGTGGCCTTTTCACAGGAAGCGACATGGCCGGAAACGACGATGTTACCGGGACACAGGTAGTTGGCGATTTGCAATACCTCGCCCGGCTGCCGAGCGGCGTCGCACAACTTCGCGACCTGGTCGGCGTCCAGCCCGAGAATGCTGACCATGCCACTGGGCTGGGCATCGGCAGCCGCCTGCATCGCCAGGCCACGCTCGCGAACCAGCCTCAATCCGTCCTCAAATGACAGGGTGCCGGCAAACACCATTGCCGTGTATTCGCCCAGACTCAGCCCGGCTGCCACGTTGCAAGCGTCAATTTGCTCCGCATCGTTTTGCTTCAGCCACTCCAGCGCCGCCATACTTGTCAGCAACAGGGCGGGCTGGCTGTGCTCGGTGGCATCCAGCGTTTCCGGGGGGCCCTCAAAACAAATTCTCGCCAGATCGTACCCGAGAATGTCATTGGCCTGTTCAAACAGCGCGCGGGCCGCCGGCAGCTCGTCAAAAAGCTGCTTGCCCATTCCCACCGACTGGGCGCCTTGACCGGGAAACAGAAAAGCTGTGGATGCCAATGGATCAGTCAGTGGAAAAAACGCCGGAATGCCAGCGGAACATCGTAAAATTCACCCGCACAACTGTCAACGCAAGCCCGTGAGCTGGGCCAAAAGTCATACCTATTCAAACAGCGTCATCTGGGGCGGCAGTGGCAGATTCAGGTGCTGATAGGCCCGGGCCGTCGCCACGCGGCCACGCGGCGTACGCAAGATCAGTTCGCTGCGCAGCAGAAACGGTTCGACTTCGTCCGACAACGTGTCACTTGAGGCATTCATGGTGGCGGCAATCGTATCGATGCCGGTCGGACCGCCCGAGCAAACCCGGATCAATGTCTCCAGATAACTGCGGTCCTGGCCATCCAGTCCCAGCGAATCAATCTCTGCCATTTGCAGTGCGTCGGCGGTCACGGCTAGCGTGATGTGCCCCGCGGCGCGGGTCTGCGCGTAATCCCGAATCCAGCGTAACCGGTTATTGGCAACCCGCGGTGTGCCCCGGCTGCGGCGTGCGATTTCGGTGGCAGCGTCATCATCGATCGTGACCTTGAGTTTGGCAGCGTTGCGGAGCACGATCTCGGTCAGCTCGTCAATGTGATAAAACCCCAATCGCTCGCGATGAATAAACCGGTCACGCAGGGGACTGGTCAACATGCCCGCCCGGGTCGTGGCACCGATTAGCGTAAACGGCGGCAGCGGCATGCTGTGAGTCCGGGCGTTGATGCCTTCGCCCAGCACAAGATCGATGCGAAAGTCCTCCATCGCCGTATACAGATATTCCTCGATGGCATTGGAGATGCGATGGATCTCGTCGATGAACAAAACCTGACCGTGCTGCAGATTGGACAGGCTGGGCACCAGGTCCCGGGGCTTGCCGAGTCCCGGACCGCTGAGGAATTCCACGGGCACGCCAAGCTCGCGGGGAATGCAGGTGGCAAACGTCGTCTTGCCCAGACCTGGCGGACCATCGAACAGAATGTGACCCAGCGATTCACCGCGTTGTCGTGCCGCCTCGATGGCGATTTGCACACGCTGCACCACGTCACGCTGCCCCACGATCTCGTCCAGTCGCTGCGGACGCAACCGATTGTCAATTTCCTTTTGCACATCCGCAGGCCGGGGTCGACGCGGACGCTGTTTTTGATCGCCGGAGATAGTCGGTTCGCGGGTCATGCAGGGAACTCGCAGGAATGGGTCTTTGCGCACTATACCAGAGCGTGCGAGACTGGGAAAAGCTCACCTGTCCGGGTTGCCTCGCTGCATTTCTCTTTATGGCCAAGTCGCGTACATCCCGTTCTGCACTGTTTCGCATGATCCAGCATGCGAACATGCCGATCTACGCGGTGGCCAGCAATCTGAAGATCGTGTTTTGCAATCAGGCCATGTGTCGCTGGGCCGACCGCGATGACGAGTTCCTTACCGGGTTGACTTGCGTTTACCAGTCGGCCAGCGACCAGCCGATCGAGCGGCAGATCGCAACCGGATTGTGTCCGCCACCGGACAGCTTCGGGGGCCCGCCGGTCGACGCGTGGGTCTCGAT
>CAMYKF010000063.1 GCA_947258905.1 uncultured Pirellulaceae bacterium
ACGGGAACGCGACGCACCATGTGTTGCAAATTGATGATGTCTTCACCCGTCAACACCTGGGAAACCTGCGGCTCGATATCGGCCGTCGTCGTGGCGGCAATCATGTACTCTTCGTCATACGAGGGATACTCGACGAAGATCTTGAACATAAAGCGATCCTGCTGGGCCTCGGGCAGCGTGTAGGTGCCTTCCTGCTCAATCGGATTCTGCGTGGCCAGTACAAAGAACGGGGCCGGCAGCGGATGTCGCTCGCCGCCGATCGTCACCTGCTTTTCCTGCATGGCTTCCAGTAGCGCTGCCTGGGTCTTGGGAGGCGTACGGTTGATTTCATCGGCGAGGATGATGTTGGCGAAGACCGGCCCCGGCAGGAATTTGAATTCACGCGCCCCGCTATGCCGATCTTCCTGGATCACCTCGGTGCCCGTAATGTCGCTCGGCATCAAGTCAGGCGTGAACTGGATCCGGTTGAATTCCAGGTGCAGCGTCTCGGCCAGTGTGCTGACCATCAGGGTTTTGGCCAGACCCGGCACGCCTTCCAGCAGGCAGTGGCCCTGGGCAAAGATCGAGATCATCAACTGCTCGAGCACTTCCTTTTGCCCGACAATGATCTTGCCGAGTTCGGTGCGAACGGACTGGTAGGCGGACTTCAGGTTTTCGAGTGCCTGCAGTTCGTCCTGGGTGAGGTTCTCATTGGTTTGAGTGTTCGGCGAATGGTTCATGAAGCCAGTCCTGATTCCTTGACGATGGAGTGAAAGTTTGCGATTGGAGTGAAAGTTTGCGGACCTGCGCGTTGACGAGCAGCAGAGCCGGCCGGCAATTGATTTACGGTCGAAAACCAGACAACGTTCGACATGGCCGGAAAACCCTGACAGCCCGATTGCGTGACGGGCAGAAATTCCGGGAGGCGGGTCTTGTCTCTGTTCTCAATGATTTGGCGAAGCACCGGCAATCTGCAAGCAAACGTGTCCGGTTGTTGTCATCCCGAACCAGCGAACGAGGGTTCGCGATTTCGCTGCAAGCCGAAGCCTGGCCATTTGCCCCTTCTGATTGTAACTAAACGCGTCGCCGCTTTGCCACCAGCGGTATGTAACAAGCGATGACGGCGAAACACCAGCTGTCCCGAATATAGAACAGGGGAATGGCTGTTTTGTTCCATGGATTCCGCTGATATTCAGCTCCTGGGCCGTGATTCCCCGAATTTGGGCGTCCTGAAGTAAATTCTGCTGACATACGGCAGGCTGACGGATTTTGAGCCCCGGTCCCGTGATGCCCTTTTCGCTGCAGTATGGACACTTGACGCCCTTTGAATTCTTTGCACGGGCCTGACCATGGCTCATAATGTCGATATGGGAACACAAGCAGGCACGCTGCTGGAGCAGGAACCGACCAACTGGCGCTCTGTCGGTTTGTCCTTGTTAATTCATGTGGTTCTGCTGGTGGCTTTGGGGTTGATATGGACGACCCGTCAGGCTGGTGGCGGCGACGAAGGTCCGCGTCCGGTGGCCATCGTGCTGGCCTCGGCCAACGAGGAGCCGGAGTATTTTGACCAGCAAGACCTGATGGAGGAAACGGTTCAGGCCGATACCGCCCCTTCGATGCAGCAGGCGTTGCCTGATGAAGCGCCTCCCGTCGACACCGCTCGCGTGGTCGCCGAAGTTCCCCCGATCGAAATGCCCTTGCCGGGATTCAATTCGACCGAAATGGCGCGAGTCACTCCCGGTAACACGGATACCCGCAACATCCGGCTTACTCCCGAGCAACAGAAAATGCTGGCGGCCGAAAGCGCCGCTTTCGACGCCCGCCGCCCGCGGGGTCCGGCCACCAGCATCAGTGTGTTTGGATCGGGTCAGATGACCGGACGCAAGTTTGTGTTTGTCATCGATCGTTCCAAAAGCATGGGCGGTCAGGGCCTGAATGTGCTCGATGGCGCTGCTTCGGAATTGGCGGGCGCGATCAATTCCCTGGAAGAATTTCACCAGTTCCAGATCGTGGCCTACCATCACAAGACGGTGGCGATTGGCACGCTCTCCCTGCTGGATGCCACCGATGAAAACAAGAGCGAGGTATCCAACTTTATCGCGAATCTCGCGGCCTTTGGCGGCACTGAACACGAAGCGGCGTTGACGGTCGCTCTCAGCATGGGTCCCGACGTCGTGGTTTTGCTGACCGATGGCGGGCTTCCCGAATTGAATGAGTCCCAGCTGGCCCGGATTCGCCGGGCTGCCGACGGAGCACAAATCCACTGTATTCAGTTCGGATCGGGTCCCGCACAGAATCCCAACACGTTTATGCGAAAACTTGCCGGGCAAAATGTCGGCACCTACCGTTACATCGACGTTTCCAACTGGTCAAGATAGACTTCTGATATTCCAACCCTTCATCCCTGCGCATTTGATATGAAATTCCAATCCCGTTTGCCGGCTCCTGTCATCGCGGGCTGTGCCGCCGCCCTGTTGCTATTGATCCCGGTGGCCTGCGTCGCGCAAGGCTCGTTGCCGTTTTACGTGCAAATGCGGGACAGCAGCATGATGCAGGTGCAAACCGGCGACAGTAAATTCGAATGGAAGACGGTGGCCCCGGACGGGTCGATCACCATGTCTACCTTCAACGTCACCGATATCGAGTCATTGAGGTTTGCGGCCAGCCCCGCCAGCGAGCAAGTCGCCCGCATCCGCCAGCTCATCGACGACCTGGCCGACGATGACTATCACCGCCGTAACGAAGCGGAACGCATCCTGCTGGCCGAAGGCAAACCATTTGAAACCGTGATTGAGCAACAACGCGACCATGCGGAACCGGAAGCCCGCTACCGCATCGCCCGCCTGCTCGAGAATCTGGACGGGATCAAGGAAAGTGCCACCAACCGCTTTGTAATGGACTTTGACATCCTGCAGCTGCGCGATGGCCGCCGGCTGGAGGGTGACATCGGCGACTGGTCTTTAACCTGCGAGTGGAACGGAGTGCCAGTGACGGCCAACCGCGGCAACTGTATGCATTTGTTTAACAAGCGACCGTTCGCAGTAACCAGCGCCTTGCCGGGGGAGGCCAGCACCGTTTCCACGGAGTTGATGTTTGACGACTCGATCTTTTTTGATGGGGAAAATCCCCGCGAGAATGTCAGCTATGCCAGTTTTGAAGAGGGTGAAGGCGGCGAGAAACTGGATGCCGATCGCGAGTTCGACATCGTGGACGGGTTTGCATTTATGGGCGGCCGGTTTCACTGCGTGACCAACAACGGCCGCGTCGTGATATCCGGATTCCGGTTCAAAAATGGACGGAGTCGCCGGCGTTCCATCGGCAACTTTTTTGTCGTACCGGAATCGAAAAAGCGGGTCAGTTATCAGGGCGAAATGCGAATTGATTTCTGCGTGCCCGGCAACCCAACCATTCCGGCATCGGTGAACCGGATCGGCATGTTTGTGGAGATCGTGATTCCCAAACACACGATTCTGGAAGCTGTCAATTCAGCGGGCCACGTCGTGGGACTTTCCCAGTCGGTCAGCGACCGCACGGGCTACCTGTCGTTCGACTCCAATTCCGATATCGCCTATGTGCGATTGCTGGCCAACGAATATCTGGCCACCGACGACCTCAACAAGGACTTTGCCGTCGACGACCTGAGCTTTTCCCGACCGACGGCCAACCCGGCCCTGAACTTCGTCGACGGGGATGAAGGGCACATCGTCATCGTGTCCCGTGACGACGAGCGACTGTTGGCGCGTAACGTGAGTTTCGATCTGGACAATCAAATATTACAGGTCGAATCGGCCATGCCGGGCGTTGAAGACTTTGCCATGCCGCTGGACAAAGTGCAGTGGGTCGTGGGACCCCAGTCACGCGAGGTTTCGGCGCCGCAGGAAGATGGCTGCTTTGTCATGCTGACCGACGGTTCGGTGGTGCATTGTTTGTTCCAGCAACAACTGGTCGCCTCGGCCAATCCATCGCTGACCATCGCGGAAGAAGACGTGATTGGTGTGTGGGGCTACAACCAGCGGGCGCGGTATCCACGTGCGGCCGACTTCGACGAAGGCTCCATGGTGATGGTGCGTCCGTTGAACACCGTGTGCTTTAACGACGCCGGAATTGACTGGAACAACGGCCGCCTGGATTACCAGCTGGACAAGGCGATCGACATCCAGCAAGGGATCAACGAAGCGGCCGGGCAGTGGATTCCTGCCGACGCGGAAAAAGAACACCTGGGTATCGAACCGGACGCCGATGATCCGGGTACGCTGGATCTGACCGAAGTCGCCAGCATCTGGACGACCCTGCCTCCCAATCGGGCGGCCGGTACCGGCCTGCTCCGCACCGATGACGGGCAACAGTTCATTCTGGGCGGTGAATCCGGATTCGAACTCGCTGCGGTTAACGGTTCGACGATTACTATTCGCCACGACGGACAGGAACTGTCATTCGACGTGCAAGACATCTATGCTCTCGATTTTGGCGAGCGCGAGTAGAATTTGCATGACGGCACGTGACGAATCTGATTATCTGGATGTGATCGCGGTCGGCGCGCATCCGGACGACGTGGAGATTGCCTGTGGCGGCACGCTGGCTCGCATGGTGCAGCAGGGATACCGCGTTGGCATTATCGATTTGACCGATGGTGAGCCGACGCCGTTGAGCCCCGGCCCCGAAGCCCGACTGGAGGAGGCCAGGGCGGCCGCCGAGGTACTGGGCGTGCACAAACGAATCACCCTGGATTTGCCCAATCGCCGATTGTTCGACAGTTTTGAAGCCCGCGTCGCGCTGGCAAAGGAGTTTCGTCGATACCGGCCGCGAGTCGTGCTGGGATTTGGCGAGAAAACGCCAATGGCCTCTCCCGATCACTGGCAAGCGATGCAGATCACCGACGCTGCCGTCTTTTACAGCCGGCTGACCAAGTGGGACGAGCATTTTGATGGACTGCCCGTCCACACCATCGATCATCAGATGTATTTCTTTCTGGGCTTCGATATATCCACCATTCCCAACTACGCTGCCTTTGTAACGATGGATATCAGCGACACGCTGGAAACAAAAATGAAGTCCATCGCGTGTTACAAGTCACAGTTCCCGCCGGGCAAAAGACGCGTTCTGCGACGTGTCGAACACGGTGCAGTGGCGATTGGGACCAACGCCGGTTTTGGGGCTGGCGAAATCTTCATCGGTACCCGACCATTGGGTACCGGCGATTTGCTGCAGACACTGTATCGCAACGCCGGGATACCGAAACGCAAATCGTGACGTGAAAAATAACGAGCGGAACCAGATTCCAGCCAACCCGGCACGCACGCGTCGGAGTTCACTGCCAGTGGAGTATCAATGTCGATTCGATTTGTGATGATTGGCGGCTTTCTCGGCGCCGGAAAGACAACCACCATTGCCCGCCTGGCCAACGAATACCGCAGGCGCGGCATGAACGTCGGTATTGTCACCAATGACCAGGCGGAGGACCTGGTCGATACGCTGACGCTGCGCGAACTGGGCAACCATGTAGGCGAAGTCGCTGGAGCCTGTTTCTGCTGCAACTTTGACGAACTGGCCGACACGATTTCAGATCTGGGCCGGCAACACCAGCCGGATATTGTGATTGCCGAACCGGTAGGCAGCTGCACGGACCTGGTAGCCACCGTCGTTCAGCCCCTGATGCACCTGTACGACGAGCAATACGACATTGCTCCCTACGGCGTGATCCTCAAGCCTTCTCATGGTCAGAAGATTCTGGGCGGGGGCCGCAATGCCGGATTTTCACCCAAGGCCGAATACATCTTTCGCAAGCAACTGGAGGAAGCCGATTTTATCGCGCTGAACCACATCGACCGGCTCGCACAGGAGCAGATCCAGGAACTGGCAGGCCTGTTAAACGAGGCGCACCCCGACGTTCCAGTGATCCGGATGTCAGCCCGAGCGGGCACGGGGTTTGATGATCTGGTGGAGATGTTTGATCGGCGTGGCCAGTTCGGTCAGCGGATTCTGGAACTGGACTATGACATCTATGCCGAAGGCGAAGCGGAACTGGGCTGGCTGAATTGCAGCTTCGTGGCGACCGGTGACGAGCCATTTGCCCTGGACGATTTGCTGACCGGCATCATCGAAGCCCTGAAACTGTCTCTTGCGGAAATCGATGCCGAAACCGCTCACTTGAAAGCGATCGGTTTATGGGAAGGATTTCATGGCGTAGCCAATCTGGTCAGCAGCGACTCGCCAGCCGAACTTTCCCTGCCCTCGGATTGCCAAACGCGGAAGGCGGAAATGGTGGTTAACGCGCGGGTGGCTGTTGATCCGGATTTGCTGGACCAGCAAGTGCGGTCGGCGATCCACGACGTCTGCGGGCGACTGAACATTCATCACGAATTGCGACGCAGCCAGAGTTTCCGCCCCGGCCGCCCCGTGCCAACTCATCGATTCAGCAGGCAGTCTGACTGACCAATTTGCTGCTTCTGCAGGGCAGAGTTGCAATTGACTCGTAACCGAGGTTGCAAGAGGTCATTCGTTTCCTGCTGTACCGGCCCGAATTCTTGCGAGGATCTTGCGCTTTTTTTCAACCTCTCCCACGATTGGGAGAGGTCAGGACCCGCTTCAAGCGGGCCCTGGGTGGGCTCTTCGCGGAATTTAGTGGCAAGTTTTCATTTGCTGGAA
>CAMYKF010000064.1 GCA_947258905.1 uncultured Pirellulaceae bacterium
TCGGGCGCATCGACATCCTGGTCAACAACGCTGGTCTGGGACCGCCCGAGACGCCGGTCGAGGATGCGACCGAGGCCGACTTCGATCTCACCTTCGATCTCAACGTCAAGGGCCTCTTCTTCAGCAGCCAGGCTGTGGGCCGGGTGATGATCGCCCAGGGCTCCGGCAAGATCGTCAACCTCAGTTCGCAGGCGGGCTTCATCGCCCTGCCCGGAGAAGCCATCTACTGCGCCTCGAAGGCTGCCGTCTCCCATCTGACGAAATGCCTGGCGATCGAATGGGGCCAGTACGGCATCAACGTCAATGCCGTCGCGCCAACGTTCATCAAGACGCCGGGCACGGCGCCGGCGCTATCCGATCCCGACTTCGCCGATGACGTGATCGAGCGCATCGCGGGCCTGCATCGCGTGGGAGAGCCGGTGGACGTCGCGGGAGCCGTCGTCTACCTCGCCTCACCTGCGTCGTCACTGGTCACGGGCACGACATTGATGGTGGACGGAGGCTGGACCGCTCGCTGAGACTCCGATCCTGGGCGTCGGGAGGCATCGCCGGCGCGCTCGTTCCTGGGGTCGCGGGATAGGCCGGAGGTGGTGGCCGACTCATAGTGGGTGAGAGCGCGGAGACATGCTTCGCGCCGAAGTGGTGACGTCCATGCCAGGCAACACCATCTCTGAGTCCCAAACGGGGATCTCGGTGTCTGCTTCGCTCGACTCGACACCGAGGGTGGAGTGCCGGTCGAGCAGAAGGGCCCACTCGGGCAGCTCGTCGCCGAACAACCGCGTGGGCGAGCTGCCACTGGTTGAGACATTGACGGCAAGAAACTTCAGACCCTGATCCCTGCGCTGTTCCCACGCGCCGGCCAGGCTGCGTACCGAAGTAACTGACGTTGGTTCCGATGGCGTCCAGAAGACAACCATGACGGGGTAATCCGTGGCGTAACGATTCCAGTCAAAGGGAATTCCCCGCGCCGTCTGGCCAGTGATGGCAAACGACTGGCCGACCATCGACAAGCGGGTTTCACGCAACTCGCAAATTTGCTGCAGGCGTTCCCGCAGCTCAGGACTGTGCATGTTCAGGCTGGCCGCCAGCACAATCCGGTTGGCTTCCAGGGCTTCTTCGCGCAGTTCATTGCGTTCCAGCCACGAGATCGAACCCAGCAGCTGGTCCATCGTGGGCGCATCCAGTTGCGGATCGGCCAGCATCTGATTGGCGACACTGCGATATTGGTCGATGGCCTGGGGAGCTTGATCGCGAATGTCATTCATGATGACATCCAGATTCAGCTCGGCGATTTGCAGGCGGGAAGCAAGAGTCGTCAGATACGTTTGCACTTGCTCGTCCTGGGAGTTGCCATAGACATCGACCAGTTCGTGCATAATGCGACGCCACGCTTCCCGTTCTCCACGACGCAGCAATCCGTCTGCGAAGGTGGCGACCTCGCGCATCGCGGTGTAACTTTCGGGGAAACGTCCGGCGACATGCCGCGCGGCGGCTACCACCGGCTCGAGATCCAGCTGGTTGGCCCCGGCCTGACGGCCCAGCTCGTTGTACAGACTGGCGACAGCCACGGCTTCGGCAATCCGGGGGTTGGGATGATTTTGCATTTTGCTGGCGAACTCGAGAAACTCGGTGCGGCTGGTCACGTCACCCAGACTGCCACGTCGCAACAGGGCGTCCAGTTGCGATCGCACGACCTGTAAACGCTGTTCCGACGTGAGTTTCATCTCCAGCAGCTTGCGGCAGGCCTCGGATCTCTGTCGCTGCAATTGCAATTGGGCCTTTGGATCCCGCACCCCCTGTTGCTCCATTTGCTTGCGATTCAGGAAGGCCAGCAGTTCATCCTGATCGTCCGGTACCGGCTCGCCAGGAGCGTCGGGCAGTGACTGATTCTGAATCGCTTCCACAATTCCTCCGCCGCCGGATTCGTCTGGCCCGGTGCCTTCCTGCTGCTCTGATGACGAGTCGGCAAGTCGATCGGATGGGGTAGCGGTCCCGTTGCATCCCCAACTGCTGATCAACAGCAGCAGGGCAATGGCCAGCAAAAACATTTTGGCGCAGCTCATGTCGAAACCGTCGGTTGAACAGCGAAGCAGGGCTTTTTTGCTCTGGACTCCGGACTCCAGGCATGCGGACGCAGTCCCTCAATGTAACGTGACGGCCGCGCGCCGGGCCAGAGCACTTTGGCGTCGGCGCAAAAAGCAAAAGGCGCGCAGGACCAAACACGCAGCACGGCTGGTTGGCAGGCAGCAATTAGTGCGCTGAGGCCATCAATCCGGCAACTCGAGCGAAGAAGCGGGCGGTTCGGTCGATTCGGGCATGTCGGGCATGGTATCCGGCATGGCAACAAACACCATTCGCAACTGGTGCAGCGTTTCCTCCAGCAACTGCTTTTCAGAATCGTCCAGGTTGCCCTGGGTTTTTTCATCCAGCATCGCCAGCGTGTCGATGAAGTGCTTGGCCAGCGATTTGCGAATCACCGGTTTCCCCTCTATCGGATCGGGAATCTGGCCGAGGTTGGCCAGCGCCTGTGTGGCCATCGTGGTTATCAACACAGGAAAGGAAGCTGGCGGCATTTGCAGATCGTCGGCGGAACTGTCGGCGGCCTGCGCTTCCATTTGGCGCTTTACTTCTTCCTTTTCACGTTCCACCTGGGATTTCCAGTCGTCATCGACATGGATTTTTGGTTCGGCATCGGGTTGGGGGTCCGGATCGCTCATAATTAACGGGTACTCAAGGAGGAAACAAAAGGGAAATGGATGTTGCCGGATGGGCCGGCGTGATGCGTTTGATCAATGACTGGTTATTTCGACGTCAACATTTTCGCGTCGCAGTGCCGCCTGAATAAAACCGGAGAACAGCGGGTGCGATTGAGTCGGCTTGGACTTGAATTCCGGATGGAACTGCACCGCCACAAACCATGGATGATCGACCAGTTCCATGATCTCCACCAACTCGCCATTGTCGCTGGTGCCGGCAAACAACATGCCATGCGCCTCGAACTGTTTTCGGTAGACGTTGTTGAATTCGTAGCGGTGTCGATGGCGTTCGGAGATCGTGGTGGTTCCATACCAGTCGCGGGCGCGGCTGTCCGCTGTCAGGTCGGACACTTGTGCGCCAAGTCGCATTGTGCCGCCCTTGAACGTAATGTTCTTTTGTTCGTCCAGCAGACAAATCACCGGATCGGGTGTGTCCTTGTCGAACTCGGTGGAATTGGCCCCGCTCAATCCGACGACATTGCGGGCGAATTCAATGGCGGCACATTGCAGCCCCAGGCAAATCCCGAAAAAGGGAATTTTGCGTTCCCGGGCAAAGCGAATCGTCTCGACCTTGCCTTCGGTGCCGCGTTCTCCGAATCCACCGGGAACCAGAATGCCGTCGTATCCGGCCAGCAATCGTTCGGGGCCTTCGCGTTCGATTTCCTCGCTTTCGATGCGGCCCACGCGGACCTGTGCATAGTGCTCCAGTCCGGCATGGTCGATGGCTTCGTAAATCGATTTGTAGGCGTCCTTGTGTTTGGCGTACTTGCCCACCACGGCAATGCTGATTTCGGTTTCGGGATTTCGCATGCGGTGAATCAATTCGCGCCAGTCATCCAGATCCAGCGAGCGGGTCTTCAGGCTCAGCTGATCGACCACCAGCTGGTCCAGTCCGTGATCGACCAGCGAGATGGGCACCTCGTAAATCGAAAAGTCCTTGTCACGCTCCTCGATGACCGCTTCGATCGGCAAGTTGCAGAACAAGCCGATCTTTTCACGTTCCTCACTGCCGATGCTGCGTTCACTGCGACAGATCAGGATGTCCGGTTGAATACCGATTTGCCGCAACTGGCCCACCGAGTGCTGCGTGGGTTTGGTTTTCAGTTCGCCAGCCGCCTTGAGATAAGGAACCAGCGTGAGGTGGATGTACAGGCAATTGGCCTTGCCGACGTCAGTCGAGAACTGCCGGATGGCTTCCAGAAAAGGCTGGCTTTCGATGTCACCCACCGTACCACCGATCTCGGTGATCACCACATCCACGTCGTCGTCGGCCAGTTTGTGGATACAGCGTTTGATTTCGTTGGTGATGTGCGGGATGACCTGCACGGTTTTGCCGAGGAACTCGCCACGGCGTTCCTTTTCGATCACCGTCTGGTAGATCTGGCCGGTCGTGTAGTTGGAATGGCGAGTCAGCGGGCTGTTGGTAAATCGCTCGTAGTGACCGAGATCGAGGTCGGTCTCGCTGCCGTCATCCAGCACGTACACCTCGCCGTGCTGATAGGGACTCATCGTTCCCGGATCGACATTGATGTAGGGATCCAGCTTTTGCATGCGAACGCGCAGGCCGCGTCGCTCCAGCAGCATCCCGATTGAAGCACTTGTCAGCCCCTTGCCCAGCGAACTGACGACGCCGCCAGTGACAAAAATAAACTTGGTCATCGAGTATCCTTCCCCGATTTTGGTGCACATTCCATCTTTCAGCCGCTCCGAAAAATTCAAAGCACGCCATTTTATCAAGTGCCCGTGCGACTGACAAACGCCTGATAATCGGCGAGTGTATCAATGCCACTCGCATGTCGCGGAGTGACGCCGACCAGAATGGTCATTCCCAGATGTAACGCCCGCAACTGCTCGAGGGACTCGGCAATCTCGGCGGGCGGGCGCTCGGCAGCGGCCAGTTGCAGCAGGGCATCGCGTCGATACACGTACAAACCGACATGCTGGTGCCACGTTGTCGTCGATTGGTTGTGCACGCTGGCCACCCCGTCACGCGGATGCGGAATCGGACTGCGACTGAAATACAGTGCCCTGCCCCGGGCGTCGAACACGACCTTGACGCAGGCCGGATCCTCGATGCGAACGGCATCGTTCAGCGGCGAAGCGAGTGTCGCCATCTCCGCATCGGGGTTTTTCAGCAACAGTCCGGCGGCCAGGTCGATATCGGCAGGATCAATTTCCGGCTCGTCACCCTGCACATTGATCAGCAATTGGAATTCGGGGTATCGCTGCGCGATTTCCGCCAATCGGTCAGTGCCGCTGCTGTGATCAGACCGCGTCAGTTCGGCGCGGCCGCCGAATTCCGATACCGCTTCCACAATTTGCGGGTCGTCCGCGGCAACCAGGATATGGTCAGTGGCTGTCGCTCCGCTGGCCGATTCGTAAGTGTGCTGAATCAGCGGCTTGCCGGTTTCGCGCAACAACAGTTTGCGCTCGAGTCGTGTCGATTCCAGACGCGCGGGGATAACGATCAGGCAACTCAAGGATGCTTCCGGGCAAAGGTACTGGCGGTGTTTGTGGACAGAGGGCAATCCGTCCGTCCTGGCTGGCGGTTGCCGCCCGCATGGCATCGCGTGTGGCGGCCGAAGTCTGCTCGCCAATCAACTCGCCCAGCAGCCAGCTGCCAAAGCCAACTGCGGCACCTGCGGGTCCCCCCAGTAGAAAGCCAACGCCGCTGGAAGCCAATGCCCCGGACTGACGTCCGATTTCTGTGGTGCGACGGCGGTCCTTGCCCGTCTTGAGAGCCATGATTTCGGCAGAGAACTGCACGGCGTCACCCGCCAGAGCGGCCGGCAACCCGGCAGCTCCCGCTGCCCGAGCCGCCAGTTTTCCGGTGGCCAGCTTCTGCGCAAGTCGCGGGACGGCCAGTTTGATCGCGGCAGCACCGCTACGTCGACAAACCGAGTCAACCAGATTCGATTGTCGGCTGTCCGCAATGCCGAGACGACACCAGTTCACAAAGTGCTCGCAATTATTGTCGAACACGTCGTAATTCGATTCGCCCAGCCGGCTCCAGGCCCGCGCCACAATTTGTTGTGGTGAGTACTCGGCCGGATCGGGCTGGATATGGACCGCATAATTGCCGGCAAACAAATCCCACGCCACGATTTCCACGCGGGCATTTCGCTTGTTGTGCAGACCACGCCCATAGTGGATCACCATGCCGTTGCCGACATCGATGCCGTGGTGGGTGTATGCGCCGTATTTAACAACCAGGTGGTTGCCAGTCGCCATGTGAGATTAGCCGGTGAGTAATAAATCGGGACGGGGAATCATACAAAGGGTGACGCGGAGGGTCAATTTTTGGACGGAAAGCCATGGATTCGCGGATTTATCGAGTCGGAAATCGTGCCACGGCTTAACTCGTACGATGGCCTTGGAAGGCCATCGTACACCCCGCCAAAACCCAATCGGAGCATCAGCGTAGCAGTTCCTCGATGCGGTCGGCGGTCAAATCGCCTCCCATCGGGTGGCCTCACGAGACAATAATGCCCTTTTGGTCGTTCAGCGCCGAAAATTGGCTGAATTGGCGGACGGGAGCGGGAGATGCACAAACCTTGCCAGCTAGCAATGCCACCGTTGAAGGGGCCCGCGTCAATGGTCGATTTCAGACAAGTACCACCAGGCCGGGATTTTTTCCAAGGAAAACATGCAACACAAGCTGGAACAGGTTCGAGGACAACTCAGACGCTGGGTGACGACCCATGCGAGTCTGGAATCGCGCAAGGAGATGCGTGAAACGATCCTGCTGAAAGACGGTTGTCTGTACGGGTATCGCTTTTGTATTGGCTCGGTGCAAGCTGTGTGGTTGATCGGCAGTGTGACGGTGGAGGTCCGCCGGGATGGCCGGATGGCCGATACCCTGGTGAT
>CAMYKF010000065.1 GCA_947258905.1 uncultured Pirellulaceae bacterium
CAGAACACAGCGGCGAAACCGGCTGCGGGCGATCTCAATGCGTTTGGCCAGTGCGATTTCCTCGTCGCGGGTGAGCAGCGGGATCTCGGCCAGTTGGCTGAGGTACATGCGGATCGGATCATCGCCGGCACGCGTGACTCGTTCGGTGAATGTAGAAAGAGAAGCGACTTCGGCTTCGGCCTGCTTCAGTTCTTCGGCCGTCGGCCCGTCCAGTTTGTCTTCGGGAGCCGATTTTCTCAGATGGATTCCCGAGGCCTCGATGGCGCAAATCAGGTTATTAAGTTTGTCGGGTGTGTTGGCTTCGTCGGGCAGGTACGTGGCGACTTGTTCAAAAGTCAGATAACCTTGTTTTTTGCCTTTTTCGATGAGAGTTTGCAGATCGGTTTCGAGATATTCCATCGTGTGGGCCTCCTGCGATTTCCATATCGCTCTATGCACACTGTCTTGGTGATCCGGCGGTCTGCGACGCAACGCACGGGGCGTTGCCTGCGGATGTCGCTGCGACAACCGCGGATCAGAGAAGCAAGGTGTTTCCCTTCCGTGGGTTACTGATTGCCTTGCCGCTCTTTGGCTTGTTGGAACAAGCGTTCCAGTATTTTGGACTCCTCCTGCTGATTGAGTTCAGATTGGCTGAGAGTTGAAATGGCTTGTTTTCTGTCGAGTTCCTGGACCTGCCGGTCAAACCTGACAATAAGTTGATTCAGTTGATCCGATAACCGGGTCTCGGTCATCGAGGTTTTGGTTTGGGATTCCTCATCCAGCTGGTTAAGCATGTGCTTGAGTTCCGGGTCTTCCAGTTGCAGCATCAATGATTCAAAGGACACCGATTCGCCTTCGTGATAGCAGGCACAAATGATTTCGTAGATATCGCGACAGATACCTTCTACGAACTGGTCGGGCGAAATGTTCTCAACCGCCTGGTCAATCAATTTGTTGTCACGCAGGATGACTTGCAACAACTCCCGCTCCAGCGGACGCAGTGTTTTGCGTTGTTTCCCGGCGTGTTTGCCCGCATCATGACGGGTGCGTTTTTGACGCTTTCGCAACTCGCTGATACGTTCGCGCAGCGTGGCGAGGTCAATCTGGAACAGCTGCGAAAGACGCGTGAGAATCTGTTGCTCGCGCAGTCGGCTCTCGGACGTTGTGCCGAGGCTGGCAGGGCTGCTGGCAATCGTTTGCAGGATGCTGTCCAGTCCCTGATTGGCCCGATGCGTATCGCGAATCAGGTCAATGCCCCGGGTCTCGATCGAGATCTTGTGATCCAGGGCGTCGCTGGCTGCTTCGATCAGCTGTCGAAATTCGGCAGCGCCGTACTGCTGCACAAAATCGCACGGATCCTGGCCTTCGGGCAGTGTCATGACTCGCAAATCAACATTGGCCCGCACAAAGTGCTCGAGGATTTCGTTGGTGCGCCGCTGGCCGGCCTCATCGCCATCGAGCACCAGCGTGATGCGATCGGCAAACCGCCGGATCACCTGAATGTGTCGCTGGTTCAGCGATGTGCCGCAAACGGCAGAGACATTTTCAATCCCGGCAATCCACGCTCCGATGACGTCCGTGTAACCTTCGACAATGATCAGGTGGCGGTCGCCCGACAGCGCGTTTCTGGCAATGTTCAGTCCGTATAGATTGTCGCTTTTGGCATAAAGTCGTGTTTCCGGCGAATTGATGTACTTGGCCGGGGGGCGACCGGTCTCGGATTCCTCGTGCTCGGCGATTTCGGGCAGGACTCGTCCGCCGAATGCGATCGGGCGATCCTGAGTGTCATGGATCGGGAACATCAGTCGCCCGCGGAATCGTTCGTACCAGCCGCTGGATTTTTCGCTGCGACCGACCAGTCCACAAGCCTGCAGCACCTCGGGCGAGAATCCGACGTCTCGACACTGTTCCAGTAACCACGACCATGAATTGGGAGCGAATCCCAGCTGGAACTGGTCAATGGCGTTTGGATTGATGCCGCGCGCGGCGAGATAACGCCGGGCCGGTTCGGCGGCCGGGTCGTCTTGCAAACAGCGATGGTATTTTTGCGAGGCCCATTGCAGGGCCTTGAACAGGGTCGGCTTGTCGTTGGGATGGCCAGCGACGGTTTTGGCGCGGGGACGACTGGCCAGTTCGATGCCAGCTCGTTCGGCCAGCATTTCCAGTGCCTGACGGAACTCGATGTTTTCGCGTTTCATCACGAAACTGAAGACGTCGCCGCCGATGTCACACACCCAGCACTTCCACGACTGACGCGTGGGATTGATTTGCAGACTCGGGCGCTGGTCGTCATGCCAGGGGCAATTGGCGACGTAAATACTGCCCTGACGGCGCAGCTGCAAATAATTGCTTGTCAAATCGACAAGGTCGGTCGCTTGCTTGACGCGATCCTTGTCGTCGTACGCGAAAGACACGTGCGGCTCCGAAGTGCGGGACGGGGGTGGTCACGCGGGGCACAGTCTTCCGCTGGTTCGCGCCTGTGGGCCAGAACTCAGCCGGGAAACGCCGCTTCCTTGCGACCGGTACCAATCCTTGTCGAGTGTTTGGGTCATTCCACAATGATTGGCGAGCATCTTCCTTGATGCAGCCCGGCATTCTATCGACGCCGAACTTTTTTGGTCAACAGCAACCCGCACCAATGACTTCATCGATTCTAGCGTTGCCAGCAGCCACCGCCAGCATGCTGTCTGGCGGGCCCGACCTGATTGCGGCTGGGACCCAGCCTGGCCTTCCCGTTATCGCTAACTTTGCCGGAATCAGGTGCCCACTTGCGTCACAACGGACAGAATATCCTGCTCCTTGTCACGCAAGACACGGCCCTGACGGGAGACGACCCACAGGTAGACACCCAGGGTGGCAATAAATACCAGCACCGATCCCAACAGGTACACCGGGATGCTGCCCCACCCATAGACCTCGCGCAACAGCAATTCGGCGATCAGCGGAATCATCGTGGGCAACAAGGCCAACGGCAGCAAAATCATGATCAGCAACTGCAGCAGGATGACACTCATGTTCATGTTCATGGGCTTCATGGTTCCCGAGGCAATCGCCAGCGGCGCGATGATCGACATCATGTTTCCGAACATGCAAGTGATCAGGTAAACCGATCCCAGCTGGACGATCGCGGCCAGCAAGTGGGTCGGCCTCAGTGGCATGAAGATCTGCAGTGCGCCCAGGCCCATTATGCCCAGAAAAAATGCAAACGGTGCCAGCGCGGCGTTTTTGCCAATCAGGATTTCGCGGCGCCGCACCGGTGACAGGACGAAAATGCGAAAGCCGCCGCGGTCATAGCCAAACTGGTTTTGAATCATGGTCAGCACACCGAGCATGGCAAAAGTGCACACGCCGATCGCAGCAAATGGCCGAAAGTCCAATGGCATGGGTGTTTTGGCCCGGAACACCAACGAGACTCCCACGATCAACATGACCAGGAAGGGGCCGAACAAAGCCAGCTTGGCTTCGGGCGCTCGGGCGACACTGGCCAGCATACCCGTGGCCACGGCCGATTGATGTTGATTGAGCATTGGAATGTCCCGGCCCACGACTTTGTGGAACAAGGGCATCTTGAGTGGACGCTCGGATTGTTTGTCTTTTTGCTTCGCGGTCGGTTTGTGCCGCGCGATATCTCCTCGATACAAACGCAAGGTGGTGATGAATGAGCGGTACAGACTGATCCCGGAGAGTCCCAGCAGGCCCAGCAGACAGAACGGCGGTAGCCACCATTGGCGCTTCGCGGCTGCCTCGATTCCCAATGGCATCCAGCCGGGAGGGAATACCATATTGCCAATGCGAACAACGTCGGCCACCGCTTTGATCTCCCGTTCCCTTTTGGCTTTGTTCTGTGCTTCAAGTTCCTCGACGCGTTCATCGAATTCCGCCTGCGTCATTTCTTCGTCATTGACCATGGACCGCCACTCGTCCTTCATTTTGGACTGTTGCACCTTGCGTTGTTCGGCTGCCGCTTCACGGTCCTCAAACACGGTCAAATTCAGGAAGTTGGGTACCTGCATCACCATGATGAACACAAACATCAGGCCCGCTATGAGGGCACGTTTGTGGCGCTTGTTCACCATCAACGTCGCCATCCAGCCGCGAAACTGATACGTCAGTGCCGTAACCAGCAAAACAAACGCGGCGAGCAGCAACAGCCCTGTGCCCATCGTCCAGCCGTAAAATTCGATCATGGAAAAACAGAATCCGACCAGCACGGGCAGCATCAGGAAGATGGCGATGCTGAAAAACGAACTCAAATAGTTCATCAGAAATGCACCGCGGGCGGACACGGGCAGTGAAAGAAACTTGTCCAGCGACAAGGGCTCACTGCGCTGCAGATCGGTCAGCACGCCAATTGACCAGCCGAACAGGAATGCAGCACCCAAACCGGTCCAGACCAGCATAAGGGTGGACGGATTCAGCTGATTAAGCACATGCGATCCCGCCAGCCACGACAAAAAAAACAGCACGGTCGATGCGATACAGCCCAGCACGAGGGCCACGATCGTGACAATTCGATTGGCCGAGCTCATGCGTCGCAGCTGGTTGACCATCAGTCGCCAGCGCAACCAGCAGATGGTCCCGAAATGGCTCCAGGTCACGTGTCGCCCCCCTCCAGCCAGCTGAGCTTTTGCGGCGGTTCGTCGCTTTGTCCTACGACTTCCAAAAAGACA
Source organism: uncultured Pirellulaceae bacterium (assembly GCA_947258905.1). Classification (GTDB taxonomy): domain Bacteria; phylum Planctomycetota; class Planctomycetia; order Pirellulales; family Pirellulaceae; genus CAJQPP01. The sequence continues at coordinate 4,650 of CAMYKF010000065.1, forward strand.
TCTTCCAGCGAATGGCCGCTGCTGGTTTGCAGGTCAGCCAGCGCTGATTGCTCGACGAGTTTGCCCTCGGCGATAATGCCCACGTGCGTGCACAGCTTTTCCACAATTTCGAGCACATGCGATGTCAGGAAAACCGTCGAGCCACGCGACGTGAACCCCGACAGCGTCTCACGAATGACGCGGGAAGTGACGGCGTCGACACCCTCGAATGGCTCGTCCAGAAACAGCAGGTCCGGATCGGGCAGGATAGCGGCCGCCAATGCCAGTTTCTTTTTCATGCCGTGCGAGTATTCCAGCGTCAGCTTTCGATGCTCGTGGTCCAGATTCATCATGGCCAGCAATTCATCGGAACGCTGCACGATCACAGATTTTTCAAGACTGAACATGCGGCCGATAAACATCAGGTATTCGCGGCCCGTCAGGTTGTCAAACAGTGACAGGTCTTCCGGGACGACGCCAATGCGACGTTTGATGTCCAGTGCCTGGTCCCGGTCAAAAGGGTTCATGCCAAGAATCGCAATCGCGCCGGCGCTGGGAGCGAGCAGGCCCGTCAGCATCTTGATCGTCGTCGACTTGCCGGCACCGTTGGGACCCAGAAATCCATAAAACGTGCCGCGTGGCACTTGCAGGTCCACACGGTCGACAGCGCACTGTTCGCCAAACATCCGCGTGAGGCCGCGGGTTTCGATTGCCAGGGATTCCGTCGGTTCGCTCATTCAGCTCGGTGTATCAGGTGTTTGGTACATTCACATTCGTCGCCGTTCTGCCAATATTCAGGCGACTGGTACGAATGGAAGAATGATTCTAGTCCCGGAGAGGCCTTTATGGGTATGCGGACCAAATTGAAGTTCAAGTTTTTTCGCGGCAGTTTGAAAACATGGCAAAACCTGTTTGAAGAGGCAGCCGCGTTTGCCTCGAAACAGGGCGAGCAAAACGTGTTGAACATCACGACCAGCTGCGACCACAGCGACGCGGTTGTGACCGTATGGTACTGGGCATAAACACGTGGGGCAGGCATCTTGCCTGCCATTCCGATAACGGCGCGTGATTGGCAGGCTGGAAGCCCGCCCCACGTGGGGCAGGCATCTTGCATGACCTGGCAAGCCTGGTTGCGACTTGACACCGCCAGTTAACCTGACACGTCGACCGGTTCAATCAGTCCACGTAACGTGTCCAGATTGATTTCGTCCAGGTCCCGATCGTCCTCCTCGCCCTTGGGTGTTTCCAGATACATGGGAACATTGGCGAATCGTTTATCATTCAGCAAGTTGCGAAACGGCTGCAGCCCCATTTCGCCGCGGCCGATGTGCTCGTGACGATCGCGGCGTGAACCAAACGGTTTCTTACTGTCGTTCAGATGAAAAGCCTTGATCCGCCGCAGGCCAATCAGCCGTTTGAGTTTGGCCATCGTCTTCTCGTATCCGTCCGGTTCGCTCAACTCGTAGCCGGCGGCAAAGGCATGGCAGGTATCGATGCACACTCCCAGTCGCGATGAGTCAGCCACGCCCTTGATCATCTGGCTGAGCTGTTCAAATTGCCAGCCGAGATTGCTGCCCTGGCCGGCCGTGTTCTCCAGCAAAATCATGGTGGTCGCGTCGGGCAATCGCTCGTGGATGATATCGATGGAATGGCAGATTGTCTGGATGCCCGTCGCTTCATCGGATGTCGTAAACGAACCCGGGTGCAGCACAACAAACGGGATGCCCAGTTTTTCGGCGCGCTGCAACTCGATCACCATGGCGTCGATGCTTTTGTTACGCAGGTCCGGACCGGGACTGGCCAGGTTGATCAGGTAGGACGCATGTGAGAGGGGATGGCGTATGCCTGTTTCTTTCAGCGCCGCACGAAACCGCTCGACGTCATCCCCGCTAATCGGTTTGGCCCTCCACTGATTGTTGTTCCTGGTGAAGATCTGGACGCAATCACAACCGGCGCGGGCGGCCGCCTCGACCGCCTTGTTGTAACCCCCG
>CAMYKF010000066.1 GCA_947258905.1 uncultured Pirellulaceae bacterium
TTCTCAATGGTGCCGGATCACGATCGCATTTCGTGCGATGAAGAGCGAGGGCCTCGCTCTTCTACAAGGAGTTCGTCGCCCAGTTTGGGTAGCTAAAGGGACAGTGCGATGACATGGTGCCACTGCCGCCAGTCGAGTGGGCTGTTGATGCTGTTGGCCGTAACCCTTGCTCAAGGTCAACAGGCCACCGGGCAGGCGTTTTTCGGAAGGCAACGGCCTTTCGTCGTGGCCATTACGCCCATTGTCGGTCCGGGCGGCGTCGTGGGTGGAATCTACGTCGATGCCGAGGGACTGGTTTCGCGCGTCGACATCGACGCGACAGGCGGGCTGGGTCAACTGCAACCACAGGCCTTGAGCCCGGTTGCCAGTGACGTGAGTCAACCGAGTTCGCTGCGAAAAATTTCATTGCGCAAGTTGGAACAGGAACTAGTTCGGTTGCGCGAAGGCAATTTGCCGCTCTCTGCGGAAATCGAATTCCTTGCCGGGTTGCAACGCATTGAATACATCTTTGTCGATGCGGATTCGCACGACATCATCCTCGCCGGCCCGGCCGAGGGCTGGCGAGTCGGCGACCTCGGATTTGTGGTTGGTCAAGCCAGTGGCTTGCCCGTGATCCACTTGAGTGATCTGGTGATGACGCTGCGCAGCGGAGCTGGCGAATCGGCCGATGGAATTACCTGTTCGATGGACGCCACGCCCGAAGGGATTAAGAACTACACCGACTACATCAATACCGATCCGCCGTTAAACGAACAAACCCTGCGTGAAATGGCCCGGGCCATCGGCAATTTCCAGGTCACGTTCACAGGCGTCGCCAGCCACAGCCATTACGCCCGCACCCTTATCGCAGCCGACCTGATGATGAAGCGGCTGGCCATGAATCTGGAACCGTCACCCGTTCGCGGAATAAACAGTTACATGGAGGTGCTGCAGAAAACCACCCGGCGGTTTCCGCAGAACTCGTCACCCCGCTGGTGGCTGGCATCCGATTACGAAACGGTGTTGCGAGACGAGGAAGGTCTGGCCTGGCAAATCAATGGACCCGGGGTCAAGGCCATGACCAGCCAGGATTTCCTCAATCAACATGGTGTGCGAGTCGATACGCGTGATGTCAATCCGCTGGCGCAGCGCTGGGCCGACGATTTCACGGAACATTACGAGGACTTGTCAGTTGAGTTGCCGGTGTTTGGCCAGTTGCGAAACTGCATGGACCTGGCCGTCATTGCGGCGCTGTTGCACAAGTATGAGTTGTTTAGGAAGGCCGGCTTAGAGTCCACAATCTTGCTGGACGCCGAACAAATCCAGCTTGCCGAATATCCGGTCCCCCGATTCACGCCCCCGCAAATTAGTTACGCGCGTGGTCGTCGCAGCTGGATTGTCACGGTTTCCGGCGGCATCGCCATCGACGGTTGGTCGGTGGCCTCCGTGGCCCAGGTGGATGTCGACCTGCAGGGACTTCATCAGCAAGTTGTCGATTCGTCAGGTGAATCGTGGTGGTGGGATTGACCGATTGCAGTCACGCCTTCAACCATCGGTTTTGACACGGATGGCCCGGCTTTTGCGACAATGGGCGGCAATGGAACCACTGTCCGGCGTGCCCGGATTCCTGTGGTATTGATTTGGTTGTTCGCAAGCTGGCTGTGCAAATCCGCACATCGGTTTCGTCCCATGCGGGAAATGTTGCACCAGGCCGCCGCAAATCGGGAAACAAAATATGAACTCCACTGCCGAGCGTTATGTCGCTGAAGTCATGACCTGCAACGTCGTGTCGTTGAAACAGACCGACGAAGTCTCTGATGCCGTCCGCACCATGGAACGTGAGCAGTTGTCCGCATTGCCGGTGATCGATCAGGCGGGCAAGGCGTGCGGTATCCTTTCCACTGCTGACCTGATTAGCGAGTTTTACGAACTGAACGCTGACTTGGCGGCGTTGCCAGTCGCACCCGACTCGGTACGATCGCTGTTAATCGAAACCATTACCACAGAAGGCCGCTCGGTGAGTGTCGACCAGTTGATGAGCAAACACGTCAAGTTTGTTACACCCGGAGACACAATTGGTGCTGCAGCGCAAATCATGATTGAGAATTCAATTCACCATTTGCCGGTTGTGGACGAAAACGGGACGGTCGCAGGCATGCTGTCCACGACGGATATCGTGCGTTCGGTGGCCTACGTGCCTTGATGATTGCCAGACCGACGCTGCCACCTGTTTTTTAATCGCAACAACCCTGCCAGTTTCGGACAGGACCCGCCGTATGGACGAAACGCAAAGTCTGCAGGACCAATTCGCGCCCCGGCTCGCCTGTTTTGGCTGTGGACCGGCCAACGACAAGGGACTGCAGATCAAGAGTTTTGTGAAGGGCGACAAGGTGGTCGCGAGATTTCAGCCTCTTCCGCATCACCAGGCGTACGAAGGCATGGTCAATGGTGGAATTATCGGCACGCTGCTGGATTGTCACATGAACTGGGCGGCAGCCTGGCACCTGATGACACGCAATGAACTGGAATCGCCGCCTTGCACGGTCACGGCCCGATATAGTGTGGAGTTCAAGACGCCGACGCCCTGCGATCAGACACTTGACCTGATCGCGTGGGTCGTTGAATCCAGTGATCGCAAGGCCGTCATCAACGCGACTCTGGGTTACGCTGACGAGGTGACGGTACTGGGCGAGGGCACCTTTGTATCGGTCAATCCCGGTCATCCCGCCTGGCATCGCTGGTAGGTGTTGTCTGGAACCCGAGGCCGGTCACCAGATTGATTGGTACTTCCAATTCGTCAACATTCCGGAAGTACGTGACTTTGAGACCCGATATGTCGGCAGCCTTGCCGGGCACGCTGTAATGGCGGCTATAAGTCACTTCACCGTTGATGCCAAACCGGCTACTGCCGCAGGGACGCAATTCGACGACATCGCCATTATTTAGCGTGGCTTCGATACGCTGAATGCGGGCTGGCGAGATACTGGAACTGATGGCGAACATCTCATCTTCCTTGTTCATATAGCTCTCCTTGACTTCCGTCACCATAAAGGAAATGCCAGCCAATTCCAGTTTGGTCCCTTCGCGGATTTCGGGGGCCAATTCGTCCGTCTGCAAATCGGAACCGCACGTCAGTTTGACGTGACCATTGACCTTGATCCCAGTTGCCTGTCGCGCGGGCAAATCCTTTGACGCGACAGGCAAGCGAAATGATTGCCCGCCTTCGGCAATGTCAGACATGAAACCAATACCGTTGCCGGATGGTGTCAGCGACTTGCCCGTCGAGTCCTGAATGGAGAACTCCCCTTCTTCACTTTCATGAATCTTGATCACATTTCGACCGGGAACGCTTACGATCAGATGAATGGTCGTTCCCGGTTGCAGGCCCGGCACCAACGATCCGCCATATTCACTTTGGGGATCGGCCTGTGCGATGGTGATTCCGGCAAGCGTGATTGTGGCCTCCGGTCGAGCGTCAGCCGTCGCTTCAACAAGGTAGCAGCCGGTCAGTACAGTCAAACTCAGGATGGTCGCAAGACACAAGGCAGTCTTCATGGGGTTTGCTCCGCAGATGTTGTTGATCGCCTAAACGTATCTCGCGGGGTGGCAAAGGCAGGAAGGTACCCAACCAGCGCGCTGCCTTTTCTGGCCCGGCTGCACCGGAACATTGCTTCAATCGGTACAACCTGCCGGCCCGCGATGAGGTTTTGGCGGCACTGCCGATGTCCGACCTTGTTAACGGGCTACGCGGTTTTTGCCCTGCTCCTTGGCCCGGTACAGCGCCTTGTCTGCGTTGGCCACGAGTTGCAGCAGATCGTCACCGGCATCAGGAAAACAGGCCACGCCGATACTGATCGTTGGCTGCAGCGGAATGCCGTCTTTCTGCAAACCCGCCGACTCCAGCGTCTGCCGGATTTGTTCACCCAGTTCGCAAGCGGCGACCAGGTCGTGGCCGGGCAGGAACGCACTGAACTCATCGCCCCCAAATCGACACGCTTCTCCGCTGGAACCGAGTGTCCTGGCAATCAACCGGCCCGTTTCACCGATGACATGCGCGCCGAACAGATGGCCATGCGTGTCGTTGATCTGCTTGACTCCATCCATATCCATCATCAACAGGGCCAGCGGACTGCCCTGGTGCCTGGCTGCCTGCAGCGAGAACTCCAACGATTCATCAAACCGACGCTTGGACGGCAAACCCGTTAATGGATCGGTGCTGACCAGCGCCGCGACCTCGCTGTGGAAGTCGACGTCCATTTCGTCAGCCAATGCAAATCGCAGCACGGTGTCACCGGCAACAATCTTGTCACCGTCCCGTAACACGTGCGTATCTGGCACTGGTGCGCCGTTGATCCGTGTACCGTTGGTGGAACCCATGTCTTTCAGCACGTAGCTTCCATCAGCCGCAGGCGTGATGATCGCATGGTGTCGCGAGACGCCAAAGTCGTGCAACGGAATCGTGCATGCAGGATCACGACCGAGTATCGTGGGCCCGTCAATAAAAGCGTGCACTCCCAGATCCGCGCGGCTGCGAATGACATTCAGAAACGCTTTGGTGGTTGATTGCGGTGGAGTGGGCGCCACCGGATCGTCCATACGCAGGGTTTGTCCGATGTTCACAGATTCCGACTTTTCTGTTTGAGGCAGTTCTTTCCTGGCAAAACTCATTGCGTCGATTACGTCCGCTAAGTCCTGAAAGTTCAATGGCCGGGTTCAACGGGCGGAGTATATCAGGCTCGGCTATCGGCCTCACTAGCATTGAAACCCCATAAAACCCGTACGCTAGCGTGGATGATCAGGCGGTTTCGTGTGGGACAAATCACGATCCATTTCCTTCGTGCCGGATTGTTCAACAAGTCGCACCCCGTAATCACGACTCCGAGAGTCGTCCACATGGCAGTCGCTGAGAGGCTGTGAATTTTTCGGAAGTTGTGCGGTATTGAATTTCCTGAAGTAAGGAATTTTGTTTGGTTTCTTGTTGGAGGGGATTCGATCGGTAGAGGCAGGTGAAGAGTTAGCCTCGTGTCCATCGTTTGATCGATTCGATTCGCTTGAATGCGAACGCGTGTTCCCCTTTGATTCACGTTGTCATCAATCGCTCCAAATAAGTTTGTTCTGTTTTGTCATCAATCAGACAGATAAAGCGCCTCAAGTTGTACGCCAAGGCATGCCAAAGCGCTTGAGATTTCGCCTTGAGCAAGCCTCGAACTGAGAATTGGGTGAGTCCTTGATTGCGGCAAACCGCGTTGGGAAACTCTGCGGCCGCGGCGCGACGACGGTAAATCGCCTGGGCCTGCTCGGTTCCCATCCGCTGGCGAAAGGCTGTGTAATGCTTGTTCTCGCCTGACTTTGACTGGTAAGGATTCTTGCCGTCGGCAAGCTGTTTTTTCTCGTTGTACATGCGGCCATAAAAACGGGTCCCCGAACGCTCCAAATGAGTTACTCCCTGCTTGTTGCTAAATCCACCATCGGCCAGGTACTTGTCGGGGACCCTCCCATAACTCTTGCAAACCGCGTCGTACATCGGTGACAACATCGAAGAATCAGTCCCTTCATTGATTACGTCCACTTTCACGATCACCAACGCGTCGGCGTCGCTGGCGAATTGCACGTTCATTGCCGGACGGAATCCGTTGTCACCCATTTTCATGCGGCGGGCTTCGGGGTCGGTCGTTGATGCACGCGGCTCGCTGGTCTGGTCTTTTTTGCTTTTGTGCCGGTTTCGCTTGGCATGCCGTTGTTGCAACTGCTCCATCTCAAGGCACGCCCGCTCCACACGCTCCAGCTTTTCCCGAGCCGCTCGCTGTTTGGCCGCTCGCTGGCCGTTACCTGGCTCATCGTCGTCATCGTCCTGGTCGTTGTTTAGCTGGTTCAGGTATTCTTCAGCTCGTTGCCGGGTTTGCTCCAACGTAGCCTTTCGCCGAAAAGAACTCTTCCCCGCCGACGCACGAACACGCATCCCGTCCTGGGCAATCGTTTCAAGGTGGATCAAGTCGTGATACTGAAGCACCGCAATGGAATCGGTGAGAATCTGTTCCAGCAGATCACCGTGAGCGGTGCGAAAGTCACATAGCGTGTGGTAATTGACCGAGACGCCTCCGCAAATCCACATATACGCCAGATCACGTTCGGCTAACGCCGCAATCCGACGTCCACGGTTCTCCCCTTCGAGCGTGGCAAATAGCCACAACGAAAACAAAATTCGCGGATCGATCGCATCGCGACCCACGTTCGTCTGCGTCGCCTTAATGGGTCGATAAAGCTCCGAAAGATCAAGTGAATCAACATATTTCACTACCGTACGAACCAAGTGATCCTCCCGAATCATTTGATCCAAAGCGAAAAAATGCATCTCGATCTGACGACGCTGTGGCAGTTTCACTCGAGCATCGCCACGCTGCTCTTGTTTGCTTTTACTCATAAAAGAAAATTTAGCGCCAGAAACGAAACTATTCAATTCCAGCTGATCTTCAAAAATTGATTTTGAATCATACAAGAGTCGACCGATCAGTGTACTCTTGCCGTCATCAACACTTCCAGCAGTGGTAAATCTTAATAATTGATTATTACTTATTTCCATTAGGTTGTTTACTATTTTTTAGAAATATCCTTGTTTTTTCCGATCCTCCATGGCGGTTTC
>CAMYKF010000067.1 GCA_947258905.1 uncultured Pirellulaceae bacterium
GTCGGGATTGGCGACCCTCCCGGCGGGAGGGTCACGAGAATTTGCCACTAAATTCCCCGAAGAGCCCCCCCGGGAGGGTAAGTTGGGAAAGCTTTTGTTGTGGTGGAACAGAAAATACTGTTTGCTGCACTAGCGGCTGCGGCTCGGTTTTTGGAGTAGACAGCCTTGATCCAGCACGCGGTCTAGCGGAGCCTGGGGAGGATTTCCTGGAGAACATCGACGAAGCGATGTACTTCGGCGGCTGTGTTGTAGAGGTAGAAGCTGGCCCGGCAACTGGCACTGATGTTCAGGTAATTGTGCAACGGCATCGTGCAGTGATGCCCGACCCGGATCGCCACGCCCTGCAAATCGACGAGGATCGAAAGATCCTGAGCGGAGACCCCGTCAACCACAAAGCTGACGATACCGCATTTGTGCTCGGGAGAGGGCCCGAGGATGGTCAGACCTTCGATTTCCGACATCCGGGCGTGGGCAATGGCGGCCAGAGTGCGTTCGTGCTGGGCAATGCGGTTCAAGCCGACTCCGTCCAGGTACCTGATAGCGGCTGCCAGACCAATGGTCTCGACGATCGGGGGCGTACCCGCCTCGAACTTGGCCGGCAACTCTCCCGGCGTGAATCCTTCGGTGGTCACCATGTCGATCATGCTGCCGCCGCCCAGAAAAGGCGGCATGGATTCCAGCAGTTCGCGACGACCATACAGGATGCCGACACCACTGGGTCCCAGCATCTTGTGGCCGCTGAATGCCAGAAAGTCGGCTCCCCAGGCGATCACGTCCGTGGGCGCATGCGGAACATGCTGGGCCGCGTCGACAACCACCACGGCACCTGCTTCATGCGCCTTGGCGGAAATCTCTGCGATGGGCAAAAAGGTGCCAAGGGTATTGGAAACGGCAGAGATCCCCACCACTTTGGTTTTTTCATTTAGCAATCGTGCATAGTCTTCCAGGTCCGGCAGTCCGTCGTCGGTGATGCCAAAGAAGCGCACGACCGCGCCGGTGCGTTCGGCCAATTGTTGCCAAGGCACGATGTTGGAGTGGTGCTCCATGATCGACAACAGGATCTCATCACCGGCCTTGATGTTTTGATCACCCCAGCTGCGCGCCACCGTGTTGATCGCCAAAGTCGTTCCGGAGGTGAACAGGACTTCCTCGGGCCAGCGCGCGTTGATGAACTTCTGAACCGCGACGCGGGCTTCCTCGTACAGCCGCGACGATTCCTCGCTAAGCCAGTGAAATCCACGGTGCACGTTGGAATACGTGTGCTGATAACACTGATCCATGGCATGGAGGACCTGCCGCGGATGCTGGGTGGTGGCAGCGTTATCGAAATAGATCAACGGTTTCTGCCGGTGAATCTCCTGGTTCAAGATGGGAAAATCACCGCGGAAGGCATTGGGATCGAGGACCGGCTGTCCGGAGAATGCTGTATTCATAAAAACGGGTAATGCGAAACCGGGAGTCAGACGCCTCTTGAAATATCAAGTCCGCCCTTCCCAGTCTATACTGGAAAGGGCCGCCAGGGTTAACTGAAGTGAGTGGGTTCCCAGCCTGCCGTAGCCTTGCGCGGCGACCCCGTTGTACAGCTGGCGGGCCAGTGCCAACCCCGGCAGGGCCAGCCCCAGCCGATCGGCCTCCTCCAGGGCAATCCCCATGTCCTTGATGAAATGCTCCACAAAAAACCCGGGGTCAAAATTGTTGGCGATAATGCGGGGGCCCAGATTCGATAGCGACCAGCTGCCAGCGGCCCCGCTGCTGACCGATTGCATCACCGTCTCCAGGTCCAGCCCGGCCTTCCAGGCATACAACAACGCTTCGCACACACCAATCATCCCGCTGGCGATCAGCGTTTGATTGACCATCTTGGTATGTTGGCCGGCACCCGGTGCGCCTTGATGCACCCAGGTCTTGCCGAGAATCTCCCACACCGGTGCCAGGGCCTGAACCGTTGTTGCGTCGCCACCAATCATGATGGAAAGCGTACCACCGCGAGCCCCCACATCGCCGCCGGACACCGGCGCATCGATCGAGATCACACCCTTTGCCGACGCCTGTTGGGCAATATCGGTTGCCAGCGCCGGACGACTGGTTGTCATGTCCACGATGCTGTTGCCACTGGCACAGCCCGCCAATACACCGTCATCCCCCAGAATTACCTGACGCACATCATGCGGATAACCGACGATCGTAAAGATCAGGTCGCTGACCGTTGCCACTTCTCGCGGCGAGTCCGCCCAACTGGCACCGGCATCCAGCAGTGGCTGTGCGCGAGTGGCTGTGCGATTGAACACCGTTAACCGATACCCGGCATTCAGCAGGTGCCCTGCCATGGGGCCGCCCATCACACCCGTGCCGATCCAGCCAATGCGAGTCGCTTGCGGGTTGACGGCGGGAACGGTCATGTGTGATTTTTGTCGCGGGAGCGTCTGAAACCGGACCAGCCCAATGTACGATGGCTCTCCAGAGCCGTGGAACGGGAAATGTCCAATGCGGCGACCGCTTTGGAAAGCCATCGTACGAACAGGGTTGGCGAACCCCGCTCAAATCTCCGGCCGCTTGAGTACTTCACTAATCAGAATCGCCTGCCGCACGTTGACGGGATTGCTGAGCATTTGAATCATGTCGCGGGCCAGCGGCGAGATGCGTTTGGCCGTCACCGACGTCGTTTCATCCTGGACCGATTTGGAGGGGTCAAATTTCAGGTGGCCGACATCGTGATCGAACGTGTCCTGCAAGCGTGCCACCAGTTTGTCGTCGGCCAGGCCGACTTCCTCACCCAGGTGACTGACTTTTTCGGCCAAATCGGAGGTGTCAATGTGGCTACGCACATGCTCGCTGACTGATTGACTCCGCATATCCTGTCGCGGCTGCCGGCCGCCCGGTCCCAGGATAACGATCTCTTCGTCGGTGGCGGGCTGCACCGGCGTCGGGGGCTGGGAATGACGTTGGCGTGCAGGCCGTTGCTGGCCTCCGGGAGCAGACGCGGGACGGCTCCGCGCGGCACCGCCACCCTGTTGCTTTTGTTGCTGGCGCCGCTTGGCCGCCATTTTCAGGAATTCTTCAATATCGCGTGGCATGGATTACGTTACCGTTTGACGATTGGATCAGGTGCCTGGCGTGCGGTCCTGGCCGGCGGTGGCGATCGAGTTGCGCATTTCAGTATCGGCCTGCACGTTGCGGAGTTTGTAGTAATCGAGGATGCCCAGTTTGCCGGTCCGAAAACTCTCGGCCATCGCCTTGGGCACTTCGGCTTCGGACTCCACCAGCTTGGCACGACTTTCTTCGATCGACGCCTGGTTTTCCTGTTCCTTGGCCACGGCCATGGTCCGTTTACCCTCGGCACGGGCTCGCGCGACTCGCGTGTCGGCTTCCGCCTGGTCCGCCTTGAGCCGGGCTCCAATATTCTCGCCGACGTCGATATCGGCAATGTCGATGGAAACGATTTCAAATGCCGTCTGCGAATCGAGTCGACGTGCCAGCACGGCCTTGGAAATCACATCGGGATTTTCCAGTACGGCCTTGTGATCGACCGACGAGCCGATGGCGCTGACGATCCCTTCGCCAACTCGGGCGATAATGGTTTCTTCGGTTGCACCACCGATCAGCTGTTGCAAATTGGAGCGAACCGTCACACGCGCCTTGACCTTCAGCTGAATCCCGTCCTTGGCAACCGCATCCAGGCTGTGCCGGGCCGATCCCTTGGCGGGACAATCAATCACTCGCGGATACACACTGGTCTGAACCGCTTCCAGGACATTACGCCCGGCCAGGTCGATGGCCGTGGCTTCGCGAAAACTCAGCTTGATCGTCTTGGCTTTTTTGGCCGCAATCAGGGCCCGAATCACCATGGGCACATTTCCGCCGGCCAGATAGTGAGCTTCCAGTGCCTTGGACGTCAGCTCGGGATCGTCGATGCCGGCCTGCACCGCCATGATCTTCGACGGCACGATGACGCTGGCCTTGACCTTGCGAAACGTCATGCCGAGCAGGTCAAAAAAGGTAATGTTGGCGCCTGTCAGTACCGACTGGATCCACCAGCGAAAATAGGACATGAAGATCGCAAAGGCGACCAGCACGATGAAAATCAGAAACAGCAATCCGCCAACGAAGAATACGTTGCCATCGATCTGGGCGAGCAAAATCTCAAACATGCGGGGTTCCCGTACAAAGCAGGTCAGTAGCCTGGTTCCACCTTGCCCGTATTGTAGGTCAACCGCAGGCGGAAAAGTAGATACGGCAACGAGGGCGGGCACGAAAACACGCCGGCGACCCGCTGTTTTGCTCAGCGACGGGCCCGTGTGTGGGCCAGCGGCAGCCACTGGCCATCCGCCTGGCTGCTGGCCACGCATTGCTGGATAAAGTACATCCCTTCGACGCCGTCATTCACATTGGGGTAGATCGTATCGACCGTTTCAAACGACTGGCCGGCCGAGCGGCGGCACATATCGTCGTAGGCCGCAGTGTAAATATTGGCGAAGGCCTCAAAGAAAGCTTCCGGATGCCCCGACGGCAAACGGCAGGCGGCCGCTCCGGATTGATTCATAAATGGTGCATTGGGATCGCGGGTGTACAGCTGGTGCGGCTGGCCATTGCGACGCACCAGCATTTCGTTTGGATTTTCCTGACGCCACGACAATGACGCTTTGGTACCGTCGATTTCAATGAACAAATCGTTTTCGCGACCGTGACTGATCTGCGAGGCGGTGACGGTGCCCAAGGCGCCGTTTTGAAACTTGATCATGGCAGTGCCGTAATCATCCAGCTGGCGTCCGGCTTCGAAAGTCCGCAGCTGGCAACTGACCTGGTCCGGCAATTCCCCGGTCATATAGCGAGCCAGGTTGTATGCGTGCGTGGCGATGTCACCAAAACAACCGGCAGCTCCGCTACGCGCCGGATCGGTGCGCCACGCCGCCTGTTTTTGGTCTTCGGTTTCCAATCGCGTGCGCAGCCAGCCTTGAATGTAGCAGGCGCGAATCGCCTGGATTTCCCCGAACTCACCACCCAGAATCATTTCTCGCGCCTGACGCACCAGCGGGTAACCGGTGTAATTGTGCGTCACCGCAAAGACCACCCCCGCCTGATCGACCGCTTCGGCCAGTTGTTCCGCCTGGCCCAGGTCAAACGTCAGCGGCTTGTCGCACACGACATTCAGTCCGGCTTCCACGGCCACACTGGCAATCTCGTAGTGCGTGTGGTTGGGCGTGGCAACCGAAACAAAATCCACACGCTGGTCTTCCGGCAACCCGGCTTGCGCGGAAATCAGCTCCAGATAACTGCCGTAAGCCTGATCCCCGGCGATATCGTAATCGGGAGCCGAAACGCGGGCCCGTTCGGGATCCGAGGAAAGCGCACCCGCGTAGACCTGGGCACGATTGTCCAGCACGGCGGCGGTGGCATGCACTCGTCCAATGAACGAGCCCTGGCCTCCGCCAATCAATCCCATACGCAGCTTGCGATTCAGCGGTGAGTTGATTCCCATGACGCGACCTCAGTCCTCACTGGTTGGGGGGAGCCGGAACTTTGCGTAACACTTGCCGCAGATCATTGACCAGTGCCACCAAATGAATTCGTTTGGTTGATTTCCAGTTGTCATCGCGGGCCTGCATCATGGCTGACCGCAAACTGCGAAAGGGGCGGGAGATCGAATTGGGAAGTCCGTCCAGAATGGCCTCAATATCAACGCTTTGTGACGCTGCTGATTTTTCGCCGTCAGCCAAGGCAGCCGAGTCTTCATCTCCAAAGTCGGGTCCTTCCCGCAATGGCCCCTGAACCGACGGCGGCTCATCCTGATGCGGTCGGTCGCGGTCCGATTCGGCCTGACTGGCGCGGATGCCCTCTTCCGCGGTGCCCATGATAATGTCCAGCGGATCGGGTTGGTTGGCCTTGACCGCACCCATGGTTTCCCAGCGCTGGAATCGCATTTTGGAGACGGACCATTTGTTTTGCACGGCTCCTTCCAGCCACATCTCGGCGTCCTCCCAATCCAGGGCCGCAAAGAAGTGTGTCCAGTACAAACCCTGGTAATCCTGGTAGACATCACCAAAACGCTCCGCGGTCCGCCGCAACCGTCCCACATGCTGGGCAGAAACCTCGCCCGCCAACCGGCTCCACGCCGGATCGGAATACAATCGCGGTGCCACGCCGCTGTCCCGCAGTTGCTCACGCCACTGCAGAATGATCTTGCCCTTGTCCCAATTCGTCTGGCTGATCAGCGTGTGCCAGTGACCAACAAACGGGCTGGATTCAGCCGTGATTGTCTCCAAATCGGCATTGGAGATGGCAATGGTTTGCGGGTCCTGTTCCGTGGTCGTTACGTCGGCTTCCATGGTCTCGTTCGCAGTGTGAGGTCAAATCGTTTCAGACGGACTTCACAGGTTAACGCCCACTGCGAATCTGAAAAGACAGGAAGCTTGAATTTTGTGAGAACACCGCACGTTCAATTGACGACCATGAATTCCATTGGTTCATACAACTCGCGATTATTTGTCGGCTTGTACTTAACATAGCCCGATGCGCCATGGCGCTTCGGCAATTGATGTTGCTACAATACTCGAGGTAGATTCAAAACGGCAGGCGAGTCCCGGC
>CAMYKF010000068.1 GCA_947258905.1 uncultured Pirellulaceae bacterium
TCTGCGGAACGGTCAAAGTCTAATTTGGATGAGGAAATGCCCGCGTGAAATAAATTAACTCGTCAAACAAATCCAAGGGTTTGCCGCGCTTCGGGCTCCAACGCTGGCTGACAATTTCACCACCCTGCTCTGCCAATTTGACAATTCGCTTGCGCATCACCAACGGCTTGACCACCTCAACTTTGTGCTCGGCACACAACCTGCGAATTTTGTCTCGGATCGCTGCCAACCCGCTGCATTGGATCTCGATCAGCTTTTTCCCACGGACAACATCGATACGATATCGGCCCAGCTTCACCTCGGTCCGCCCCGTCGAACCGGCAAAGTGTTCCTTGAGTTGGCGATGCAGCGTAGTTTCCATCAGCACAGATTATCGTTGAACAAGAAAGAGACGGTCAAAATGTAGCAAATCAATCCAATTCCAACACGAGCAATCTGCGCGCACTTTGGCAACCGCTGAAAATGTTTTCTTTCACGGCCCTTGCAAAACGGCTATACTTCCAGACAGATCCAACGTCTTCCGAAAATTTGACCCGCAAATCAAAAAAGGCCGCCTGTCATGTCGACATCAACGACTGCTGGAATTCACGACGACATTACGCAATGCATCGGCAAAACGCCGCTGGTCAGACTTCGCCGGGTTACCGACGGCTGTGTCGCCAATGTCGTCGCCAAAGTTGAGAACATGAATCCTTTGTGGAGCGTCAAAGATCGGATTGGCCGCGCCATGATTGACGCTGCCGAACGGGATGGCCTGATCAAAGATGATACGGTGATCATTGAACCGACCAGTGGCAATACCGGCATTGCGCTGGCCTACGTTTGTGCTGCGCGGGGACACACGCTCAAGGTCACGATGCCCGAAAGCATGACCATCGAACGCCGCCGCTTGCTCAAAGCCCTCGGCGCTGAGGTCATTCTGACCCCCGCTGACCAAGGCATGCCCGGCGCGATTCGCAAAGCAACGGAGCTGTTTGAGGCGAACGACAACTATTTCATGCCGCAACAGTTCAACAATCCGGCCAACCCCGAAATCCATCGCCAAACAACGGCCGAGGAAATCTGGCGCGATACCGATGGCCAAATCGATATTCTCGTTTCCGGAGTTGGCACCGGTGGCACCATCACCGGCGTCAGCGAAGTCATCAAATTACGTAAACCGGAACTTGTTTCAATCGCCGTCGAACCGTCCGCCAGCCCGGTCATTACGCAGACCCGCAACGGTCAACCCTTGCAGCCTGGTAAGCACAAAATTCAAGGCATCGGTGCCGGTTTTGTCCACCGAAGAAGGCTTGTTCTGCGGCATCAGTTGTGGCGCCGCGGCGTGGGCGGCACTCGAAGTGGCCAAGCGTCCGGAAAACAAAGACAAGCTGATTGTCGTGGTCCTTCCCGATCTGGGCGAACGCTATTTGTCGACCGCGCTTTATCCGGAATAAGGACCCCGGCTCAAGTGAATCGGTGGACTTGATTGGGCGCCGCGAAAGTGTTTTGATGCAGTATGCGCCGCCGACTCGCCAACCTTAATCTTTTCGCCCAAACATCGCCGCCTCTCATCGACCTGCAAAAATCATCAGGTCCCTTTCTGGTGCTTGACAACGACGAAGTGTTCGTGGATGCAACATCCAACAACTCCCACAATCTGCTTGGCTACAATGCCGGTGCGATCTTTGGGGCAGCCCAATTTCAAGAGTCGTGGACGGGCGAAAAATCGACGGACACCTTCAAGGCACTGGAAAAAGCTTTCGTTGCGTTGACAAAACGTGCTGCCCAACGCACCCATCTCCCGACCGAATTAGCGGCCAAATTCGATCAGTTCACGCCGCTGCAACTGGCCCGCAACTACATTCAGGTTTCGGTGCTCGATCAATTCCAATCCCAAGCGCATCACATCAATGTGGCCAATCAGCAAAAGATCCGATCGTTGTCACGCCAAAATTCAGCGCTGCTGGCTGAGGCCCGCGCCGACGAATTGAAGATTGAATTCGACTTTTTGGAGGGAGCCGCTTGTCAGCAATTCACTGAAAAACTGGGCGATTTGGGAGTCGCGATTGACGAACCCATCAACCAAACAGCCACCCTTCGCTTGAATCTGGCCTATCGCGATCGCGTCTTCGAAAACTTGTGGAAATGCATTTCAGCGGCGCTGGCAAATTTGGAAAACCCGTCGCAACAGCATTCGTGCGACCTCGTCGACGTCCCCGACGTTTCGGCCTATTATCGGTTTCATCAGGCACTGATTTGTGAAAAGTTGTTTCACGACAATCCGCCGCGAGCAAACTGCTGGAAACACATCGATGCTGTTGAATTCCTGCGGTCTGAACT
>CAMYKF010000069.1 GCA_947258905.1 uncultured Pirellulaceae bacterium
GATCGTAATGGCATGGGCGATGCTCATGCCGTTAAGTTCGGGAATTTCGAAGTCATGCAATTCCGCGCCTGCCTGAGTCAGATGCTTAACAGCTGCGTCGTTCGCAGCGATGACCTCAGCGGAGGCATCTTCAAACCACGGCCGATAGATGCCCACACGAAGTCCCGATAGATCGGCGTTGTCCCAGTCCTTCCAGTGGGGCGGGGGCTGATGAAGGCTCACGGGATCTTTGTTGTCCGGGCCCGCCATCAACGCGTAGGCTATCGCAACGTCGTCGATGGTTGCGCCGATGGGTCCCAGGTGCGCGAGACTCCAGCAAAGCGGAGCGGCACCGAACTCGCTGATCCGCCCAAACGTGGGCTTCAACCCTGCGAGACCGCAGAACGCAGCCGGAATGCGAATCGATCCCCCACCGTCGGCCCCGAGCGCAACCGGACAATAACCGGCAGCCACAGCGGCAGCCGAGCCGCTGGAACTGCCTCCGGTATCGTGCAGCCGATCGTAAGGATTGCGGGCCGTGCCGAAATGTATGTTCTGGCCGTTACAGTCGATCCCGATTTCGTGCATGTTGGACTTGCCGAACAGCAGAGCTCCCGCCGCGCGGAGCCGCGCCACGACGGTGGCGTCGGTCGTTGCTGGCCGGGTGCCAAACAGACGCGTGCCCACTCGTGTCGCATATGGCACTTGATCGACCTCGTCCTTGATGGCTACCGGAACGCCCTCCAGCAGCGAGCGAGCTTCGCCCTGGGCAATTCGCTGTGTGCTCTCGCGTGCCTGGGCAATAAGGTCGTCCTTGTTCCAGTCGATCATGGCACGCAGTGGCCTGGCATGGGACGCGTCGTCTTCCATGGTTTGCAGCAGGCATTGAGCGACTTGTTCCGGCGTCGTTTCCCGGACTTGATAAGCGTGGGCGATGTCGCGTGCTGTGCAAAAACCTGTTTTCCCTGCGGACGTTGCCGGTTCATCGAGCAAGGGACACTCATGCTCATCATTTGGATCAGGATTTTCGCCGCCAGGCACCAAAGGCAGAAACGTTGGCGCATCCTGAATACGCATTTCCCTGAGTTGCGGGATTCCGGCTTGCCGGATCAGCCGCGGCAAAAGCAGAGGGCGAGTGGCGGGATTTTCCAGCGCAGCGGCAAGCCAGCGGAGGGCTCGGCCCTTGACGGCTGGGACTTTGACGGATTCAAGGTCATAGACGGGCACATGTTCTCCACGAGTCGGCTGACTCGAACGCTTCACCAGCGGATGGCGCTGCGTCGTCATCTGCTTTCCTGCTAGGATTATGCCATGGAAAACCCGGGAAACAATCCAGAGACGTCCAACGCCAATTGCCATCGCATTGTCCTGACCGGAGGTCCTGGGGGAGGCAAGACGACGGCAGCCGATCTAATGCGGCGCGAAGTGGGCGAGCGGATTGTGATTGTGCCTGAGGCGGCCACGATGCTGTTCTCCGGCGGCTTTCCGCGTTTTGAGGAAATCCATGCCAGGCGATCTGCCCAGACGGCGATCTATCACGTGCAACGCAATTTGGAAGATGTGCACTCGGCAATGTATCACGATCGTATTCTGTTGTGCGACCGTGGTACGCTCGATAGTGTCGTTTACTGGCCCACCCATGAAGATGGCGGTTTTTTCCAAAATCTTGACACGTCGGTGGAAGAGGAACTGGCCCGTTACGATGCCGTAATCTTTTTCGAGACGGCGGCAGTCGGCAATCTTTCCATCGAAGGCGGGAATCCCACGCGTACCGAATCAATCACGGAAGCCGTTGCCCTGGATCGCCGCTTGCAGGAAATCTGGGGTCGGCATCACAACTACAACTTCATTCCGCACGAAAAGTCGTTTTTGAAGAAGCTGCAAAACGCCGTGGCGACGCTCAGCCGGTTTCTGTGAATAAACTCCGCTGGATTACTTTCTATTCAAGCCGCCTGTGAATCGGTGCGTTCACCCTCTTTGTGGGGGCTCCTGGAAAATTCCAGGAGCTCCGTCTCACGTCTATGGGTAGAAGTCTACCGGTAGTTATCGACTCTGGCGTGCGGCGGGCGCAAAATATTCCCGCTGTCCATGAGATTCCGGATGTCTGTGCTTAGCAGAGATGCTTGTTGTTCGGCTTCGTCAACGGGCATTCCCGCCGCAATTCCGGGTCTTTCATGTCCGGCAGCCGTCAACCAGGCATCGCGTCGGACCGTCATCCGTTGGCGCATAAGCTTGTCCAGTTCAATGCGGACATCTCCGGGCATCGTCTCAGGCCACGCGAGGCCGGCAGACTGTCCGCCACTAAACCGGTCGATTAACTGCGAGGCGATAAATTTGTGCCCCGCGTCATTTGGATGAACGGAATCCGGTTGAAACGTGAACTCGGGATCTTCAAGCCGGCGTTGTAATAGTTCACGTGCCATGGTTGAGTGCAGATCGATGACCATCCAGCCTGCAAGGCGCTGCGCCATCAACCATTCTGAATAGCGCTGCATGACCGCGTCGTAATCAAAGCCTTTGGTGTTCTGGTGGTCGTCAAATGTGGGTGGAGTGACATGCACGAGTTTCGCGCCACGGGCTTGCACCTGCGTCCGAAGATTTGCGATGCCGTTGCGATATGCCTCAAATCGCTGTGCGTCAATCGGCTGATAAATGCCGCAGTTGATTCCATAACAGGCGATGACCAGATCGGGGTCAGTCGCATCCAGAATCCGCTCCAGCCGGTCTGCCAGATCAGGACGCGGGAAGCGGCCGCCGGCGTGACCTTCTTCGCTCAAACCCGAAACCGTTTCACTTGGCAGGCCCCCGTTGATGACGATGCGGTCTTCATCGGGATGAGACAACTCCAGCCAGGTTTCGAACTGAACGATGTAACCGCCGGCGTAGCTGATACTGTCACCGAGGAAGAGAATTCGTTTTGAGTCATTCAGTAACTCCACCGGATTCGCTGTCTCAACCGCTGCATTGGCCGCAATGAAATCGGCGACTCCAGCCGGATCGGGATGCACAAAGTGATGTCCGCTGGATTCTTCAGTTCCTTCGGCAAGAGAGATCACCTGTATCGGATGACCGTAGCCGGCCAGACGCTGCTGTAAAACGTGAGTGTTTTCTTTTGGCGGGACGATTGCGTCGTTTTCCGAAACGATGTGTAGCAGCGGAATACCGGCATGGGAGATGACATCGGCATGATCCAGCGGGTTGCCGGTAAACGAATCCGCCTGGTCAGGCGACAGGCCGAAGGCATCAAGGCATTGCTCCCACTCACGGGCAGCGCCTATGCCTTCGCCAACACCTCCGGGCCAGCTGCGAATGTCGAGCACCGGTGTGTCGCAGTAGATGCAGGCGACCTTGTCGGAGTTTGCGGCCGCCCAGTTGTACACGAACAGGCCGCCGCGGCTGACACCTTCCAGCGCCGGCCGCTCGTGCATTCCGTACGCCTCGGTCATCCGTTGATAGAACGCGTTGCCGATTTCAATCGCTTTCGGACTACCAAACAGACCAGCAATGTCCACGTAACCGACATGCATGCCACGCCGCAGCAGTTCGACGTCCATTTCCGCGTGATAGTTCGGGAACCTTGCCCGCCAGACCCACGGTCTGCCCGGAGCAGCCTTTTCCGGCGCGACGAAATACGCCGTCCGGCCCTCGACTGTGAAATGGAACTGATCAAACCCGTTCCACTTTGTCTGTTGATCAAATTCCTGAGCCATGACGGCCCCGGAAAACGCGAGTAACAGCCCTGAGGTCAGCCCGGCGAGCAAGTAATTGGAAGAAGGTCCAGCCATTTGATTTAGCCATTATCGATAGTTGATTTTCGGCTCCGAATAATCCGAAGACCGACGGAAGGGACCGGTGGTCGACGGTCGCTGTGGCCGCAGGGCCAAGGGCATCATCCAAAACCACTTTCCGTCAGTCTTGCTTTATTAATGATCTTGATTTTCGGCGCCTTTCGCTTCCGCGCTTCCGCGTCGATGCCGATGCTGGCAGGAAGAGTCGAGGACGTGCGTCCGACGCGTCAACCTACCCATCGTCCTTGCGTTGCATCACCGATTCCTTATCACCAACGATTCGAGTCATTGAAATCGCCTTGCCCGATTCGTCCCGCTGGAAACTGACATGCATCATCGGACTTTCGCGCACAATCCAGTGCCCTTTCTCGCGGTCCGGGCGCAGGTGAAACACGATCCCCGGAGGCGCCTTGGCGCACAACACACCTTCTTCGACAAAGACCTCGACGTCGTCTTCCGCGTCTTCGTCATAGTAGGTGCCGATCAGTTGTTGCAGTTCTTCCTCGGTGACTTCGCGTGTAATAGCCAGTTCCGCGGCCCGAGCCGAGCCTTTGGCCGGTACTTCCCAGACTTGCCCGGCCTGATGCAGTCGCAATCCGATTACTTCATCTTCGTCGTTGCGGTCAAAAGTGACTTTTATCTGTTCTGGTGCCATCGCGAACGCCCACTGGCCCTGGTCGTCCGGTTCCAGCAATTCGAAGGGAATCTGGCTGGGGATGTCCAGAACCAGTTTCCCGTCGCGTACACGGACCTCGAATTCCTCGTTGTCAAAGCTGGCAAAGTTGGCTACGAACATGCCCACATACGGCCGCAGCGATTCGGGCACTTCGGCTGCCGCCGTGTCCTCGCCGGGATGCATGATCAGCCGGTCAATGGACTCCTCAAGCTTGAGCACCGTTGTGCCGCCGCGTGATTGCGTGAAGTACAAAATGGCCAGGTCGCGTTGAGGCAAGAACCAGGCCGCCGTTCCGTCCGATCCGCTGTGCCCAAAGACGACCGGCTGTTCGGCTTCTTTGTCCTTTGGATAGTAGGTGATCATCATCTGGCCATACCAGGCCTTCAGGTCGCGAAACTGGGTGGGAAAATCGGCGTCGGACCCCAGCATCTTCATGCCGGAGACCGGCTTCATCATTCGGGCCACTGCATCTGCCGACAGTATTTGCTTGTCATTGACCTTGCCTCCGGCAGCGAGCATCCTCAGGAACTTCGCGTAATCAATGGGCGTTGAATAGACCGTTTGCGATCCCCAGGCGAAAGGATAAAACGCCTTCCCGTCGGCGCTGTTCCAGAATCTCAGCCACGAGTTGGCGCTGCCGATGTACAAACTGGCAATTCGCGGGAATCTTTCGTCCTCCCCGTCGATGCCATAGAAGGTGTCGGTCATGCCCAGCGGATCGAAAATCTCCCGCTGCACGAATTCATGAAGCGGTTCGCTGCTGACTTTTTCAACCAGTGCCCCCACGACATCCGTTCCGATATCGCTGTACCAGAACTTGCTGTCCGGTTCGAACTGCGGCCCGGTCGTGCCGGCCTTGGCCACCTGTTCCTGCAAATTCGGAAACTGGTCAACCTTGATGAGGTTTGTGAGGGGCAATCCGGAACGGTGTGTTATGACTTGCCGGACAGTAATCGCCCGGGATTTGTCGTTGTCAAACGCTTCGATGTACGTGGCGACAGGTGCATCCAGATCCAGCAGGCCGCGATCGATCAGAATTTGTGCAGCCGCTCCGGTGATCGGTTTGGTCATGGAGCGAATGTTGCAGACCGTGTTGTTTTCCCACACTTTCTTGTCTTCGCGGTCAGCGTCGCCAAAAGACTGGTGCAGCAGTGTGCGGTTCCCTTGCATGACCAGCAACTCGGCACCCACGAAATAGTCTTTGGCCTGAAACTCCTCCACGACCTTTTGCAGTGCCAGCAGGGATTCTTCGCTGATCGCTCCGGGATCGGACTGAGCGAGTGTCAGCCCGGGCGATAATACCAGGCAAAACAGCAAACAACCGATCAGCAGTTGGCGGTACATACCAGTTGACTCCTTTGGTTAACGCCTTGCGGGGCGAACCGAAAAAATGCCGTCTTTATTTGATTATGCGGATGCGTCGTCGCGTTGCATTCGACCGCGAAGAAATTGCACCAGGTGTTCCGAATCGTCGGTCCCCACGCGAATCACCTTGTTGTTCTTGAGCGTGATTTTTGCGCACTCAAAGCCCCACAGGTTGAAAGTCCAGCCGCGAAAGGGAATGAAATGAATGCCCCAGCCGTCAATCAATGACGTGGTCCCCGGTTCGGCACTGGCTATATCCGCGTACTTGATATGCGTGCCAAATACGTTTAACGGTCCGTAGCGAATGTCCAGGTGTGCTCCGTCATCCGAAACGGTCAGCGTCTGAAATGACAGGGCCAGCAGAAACATCAGCAATGCCACGACACCGACTGCGATGCTGGGCGCCGCATCGTTGCGAATCTGCCAGGCAAATAAAAACATGACCGCAGCCAGCAAGTAAATCAGGAAATGCAATGGCGAGTTTTGAACGTGCCGGTACATCGTCCAGGCCTCCAGGATTATTTGGGCGTCTTATTTTGATTGTTTGCAAAGTTCGTGCCTGAACCCACATGGCGCTCGTACTGTACGCAGCCGACGCGATTTAACCATTCAGCGCGCGAATTCGCACGCGCCCGGCAGCCAAGGAGCGATTCAGGTGAGTCAGTTCAATCGGCCGCGCCCCGGAGTAGTTCGAGTTCGCTCTCAATTTCTTGCGATGGCAATTCGGAAAAGTCCGGCAATGTTGCCTGTCGTCTTGTCGGCCGAGTCTGCCAAATCTCCGACCGTCAAACGGTATCCGGCGTCCTGGTTGTCCAAATGCACCACCGCCGTCTCCAGTACAAAATCCAGCAGTTCGCGACCCAGTTTCGTGATATAGCCCGGGCGCTCATCGTCCGCCGGCGAGGCCCCCGACAGGCACTCTTCGCAAAGTACGACGGCGTGGCCGGATTCCTCCTGAGCCCACTGCTGCAGTTTTTGCCGGTCGAGCGAACAAGCCTTGATGTGCCGGCCAGTTGTCCAGTGAGTCTTTTTTGTTGGCGAGACGCGGATGCTTTTGCAGTTAGCGCGATGCAAAACCGGTTTCTGCCTGGTTGGCTGGCGCAGCCAGTCGATGACGAATCCGTCTCGGTGGTGAAACACCCATGACAAATAGGAGCGGTCTTCGTCCAGATAAATAATCACCGGCGGTCTCAGGCTGTGTTTTCCGGGGAAGGCGGCGAGTCGGTTGGGGAGCGGCGCCGGGATCGTCGACTGATCAAATAGATGGCCAGTCCAAACACGATCAACCCGCTGCCGATGAGGATGGACTTCAAATCCACGTAATAGATCATCAACAGCGACGAAGCGACTCCCAGAACAGGCAGCACGGGCAGTTTGCCAATGTTGCCAGGCACGCGAAACGGTCGCTCCACATCCGGCTCGCGGAATCGCAAGGCGATGACTGAAGCGTTAACGACTACAAAAGCGATCAGCAGCGAAAAATTCGTCAGGTTGGCCGCCAGCGCTGTGTCCTGCAGCGACAACACAATGACCAGCGCAACCACCGACACCGCCACACTGGCGGCGTACGGCGTCTTGCGTGTTTTGTGAATCGTCGCCAGGCGACTGGGCACCGTACCGTCTTCGGCCATCCCATACAGCAGCCTTGACCCGGACATGAGCAAGATCAACACCGTGTTGCCGGTCGAGAACAGGGCAATGACGGACACGATCAAAAATGCCCGGTTGCCCAGGGCCGCCGCCGCCACGTCAGCCAACGGAGCTTCCGATTGACCGAGCGCTTCCCATCCCACCACCGATACAGCACAAATCGCGACCAACACATACAACAGGGCGGTAATGATGATGGAAAGCAAGATGGTTATCGGGATCAATTTGGTGGGATTTTTGGTTTCCTCCGACAACTGCACAATTTCCTCGAATCCGATGTACGCAAAGAACACCAGTGCGGCGGCGGCCAGTACGCCGCTGTACCCCGTCGTTGCCGTTTCGAAATAGTCGATGGAACCAAGCTTGGGCACGCCGACGAAGATGATAATGCCCAGACCGATCAACTCGATGGCGGTACAGATTCCGGCAACCCAGGCGGTTTCGCGGATTCCGTAAACCAGCAGCGCCGCTACAACAAGGATCAACAGGCTGGCGGCGAGAACCTGGTGCCAGCCGATCAACTTCTCAAAATAGCCACCGAACCCCAGCGCCACGGCGGCGGCAGCGACCGCGATACCGATTTGCATTAGCCAGGAAACGACAAAGGCTGTGCGCTGGCCAAACGCCCGGTTGGTGTAGTAGTACTCGCCACCCGCCTTGGGGATAAATGAACTGAGTTCGCAATAACTCAGTCCCGTGAACAACGCAACGACACTGGCCAAAAGAAAGGAAATCCAGACGGCGTTGCCCGCCATGCCGGTGGCGTCTCCCACCAGGGCATAGATGCCGGCTCCCAGAATCACGCCGACTCCCATCAGCGTGCAATGAACCAGACCGAGATTGCGTTTCAATTGCGGCATGGGTTTTGATTCCTGTGGCTATCGGGTTCCGGCCGATTTGGACAGATCGGCTTGATCCAGGCCCAGTTCGGCAATCATGGCTTCACGGATCCTGAACTTCTGAATTTTGCCCGTTACCGTGAGTGGAAACTCCTCGACGAAACGGATGTAGCGGGGAATTTTTTGATGCGAGATCTCCTCATGGCAAAACTCCCGCAACGCCTCTTCGTCCAGTTGTCCTTCGTCGGTCAACTTGATCCACGCGCACAACTCCTCACCGTATTTGGCATCGGGCACGCCCACGATCGCCACATCTTCAATGGCTGGATGAGCGAACAGAAACTCCTCGATTTCGCGCGGATAAATATTCTCGCCGCCGCGAATTACCATGTCCT
>CAMYKF010000070.1:0-6549 GCA_947258905.1 uncultured Pirellulaceae bacterium
TTGCGTCCACCGAAGAACTCAATGTCAAATGCCAGACGACATCAAGAAATTGGTGAATTGGTCAGCGGCAGAGCGAACTTGCCTTCGTCAGGCAGGTGAGTTGAACCAGCGGCCCGTGTATGCAGCTGTCACGAGCCCGATTCCGCCAATAAAGCAACACACTGCGAAAAAGATGGATGACAACGATCCCGCCTGCGCCCCGAGCAGTGAAACAGGCAAGCCGAACAAGAGCAAAAAGAGTCCTGTCATTCCCGCCAGAATTCGAAACGGCAACCTTGTTTCAGGTATCTTCATGTTTGTCTCCTATGCGAGGTCATCAGAGTGTTGAAAGTCGTCGCCAACGAGTCAGGTGCGATAGTGATTCGCAAACGGTCATGACTTTTCCGCCTTGCCAGCTTGCTGCGTCCACCAGCGAACGAACGTTGGCAAGGGCACTCACCAGCGTTACCGGCTTCGGTCAACCCCTTGTTATCCGACGTCTGAGGCTGGTTATCGTTGCCATTCGAGGTTGATCTCGCCCTGTGACAACACTTCGCCATCAAGGACATGGAGGACCCGAAACATCAATATACCCTTGCCATTTTTCAGGTTGCTACCGACTCGGACAAACAATGTTTCGATATTTTCAGCGTTCGGAGTCTCAAGCTCTGTTTTCCATCTAATCCCGTCTACTCGAAATGGTGCATTTGCTGGAGACTCGGATTTCGTCCAGGAAGTTGCTGTTATTCCGTCAAAAGTTACCGACATCTCGTTGGCGTCAATTACCAGGCCGCTCATTGCCGTTAATTCCTCGGGATCGCCAACGACGGAGAGGTTAAATCTGCCATTACCTTCATCACGAATATTGAGAGTGCAGGGAACAGAAGGTGTCAAAGGAGTTTTCTCCAGCGTTTCGCAGAGCAAATCGTATTCCTGTTCTGTAACGCCGAGATTTTCGTGATATGGAAGCGATTCTCCAGGCCGCAAATTTGAATGAAGTTTCGTGTAAGATTCGATCCACGCTGGTTGCCCGGCGATCGCCTGCGCCATTTTCCGGCCAATCTCGATGACGTTTTTCGGGGGTTGCAATTCGAGCAACATCGCGTCGGTCTCACCAACGGGCAGAAGTTCGACGATATTTGGCCATTCTTGTATTAAAGCTGGCTCGGATTGTTCGCTTGTCGTTGTGCCGTCACTCATTTTGATCGGTGGACGTTCACATCCGAGCGCTGCGCAAATCAGAATCCAAAAAACAGCAGAACGAATCATTTCGAGTTCGTCGGATAACAGGTCTGATACAGAATGGAGGGCAAAAACGATCTTCTTTATTCAGAACCAGATTATACAGAATGGGACACGCCGACCCCGCAATAAAACGTTTTCCCCGCACGTACTGTGCCTTGACCAGAATCGCAGCTTGTCAAACAGGAAATGTCCGGGGAGGGAATGAGAATGCGAAGAAGAAAATTCCACGAGAGGGCGGTGCCGTTTCCCGCGCACCTCGCCCGCATCCTCACGGCTGCTGAGCGCGCCCCTCACCCGCATCTTCACGACTGCCGTGCCCGCCCCGCCGATTACGACTACGACTGCGACAACGACGAGACCATTCGCAAGCTGGCCCTCGTTGAACGTCGGGCCAGCGACCTTGGACCTGCGACTCTATTGATCCACTGCCGCCGAAACCTTTTGGCGAAAGTCCTCGTCGCCGATGTTCAGCATCGTGGCCAGACCCTTGAGAATCTCGAACTCCGATTCCTTGACACTGCCATTGGCCAGCGTGGTTTGAATCAACACTTCCAGGCAGGTCAGTGGCTCTTCCTTTAGCACGCGGAATTGCTGCTGAAAGAACTCGGGATCGCGTTCGGCTCGTTCGATCATCGCGGTCAGGGAGGCATCTCCCACGCCGACGGAATCGGCAAGCGACCGCAGATGGGCCATTTCGTCCGATGTGGTTTCACCGTCGGCACCGGCGATACAGCAACTGGCCCGCAAGATTTCCACGCGTTGCATGGGTGTCATGGTCATGGCTAAATGGCTCCGCAGCATTTGGGCATGAACTGCCAGGTCCGTGGTCCGCAAAATGCCCACTTCATTTATACTGGCGATTTCCGTGACTCTATTGCAACGGAAATCCGGCTGATTTGGCAATACCACCAGGACGAAAAATCGCGTGAACGGACAATTGGTCAACCAGAATCTCGACCAGGCGTCCGTCAAGCGCTTGCAGGAATTCTACGATCGTGGGCTGGTGCCGCCGGAAAAAAAGCCCTTCCTGATCGACCTGCGAACCAGCAGCGGGCCCTTGCTGGCCGTCGATGGCGGGCAATACATCCTCGACGTCGCTTCGCAAATCGCCTCGTTTGGGCTGGGTTTCAACTCTGGCGCCATGTTTGGTGCAGCCCAGTTTCTGGAATGCTGGACCAGCCGCACTAATACTCCGCCGATTCAGACCGTACGGCGAGCCTTTGAGGAACTGTTGCTCAAGCACCTCGGTCAGGAACTCATGCATGTGCAGCTTTGCCACTCGGGTGCCGAAGCGGTCGAGACCGCGCTGGGAATTTGCTACCAACATCGTGTGTGGCGCGAAGCGCGACAGGTGATTGCTTTCAGGGGATCGTTTCACGGCCGCATGATGGTATCGCTGGCTTCTACCTGGAACCCGGCCAAACGCGAACCTTTTGCCTGGCCGGGCGTGGAAACTTCCTTCGTCGACTATCCCGAATTGCCCGGCGACGATGTCAGGGGCACGGAAATCCCCCAAGGCTGGCAGACGCTGTGGTCGATGGCCCCTCGCGCGGACTTCGAACAATTGTTGCAGCAACAGTTTTCACCGCCCGACGATACGGGCCGCAAGGAAATCAACAGTCTGTTGCAGGTCCGCAAGTTGCTGGCGGACGGTCGGCACTATGCCGTGTTGATCGAACCGATGCAATGCGAAGGCGGTGATCGGTACAGTTCGTGGCGTTTTCATCATGCCCTGGTCAATATGACACGGGCCTTCCGGATCCCGCTGATCTACGACGAAATCCAGACTGGATTGGGGCTGGGCGGCGATTTCTTCTGGCACAACAAATTTCAACTGTGCGATCCCGACGGCTCGGCGATCGGACCGGACTGTGTCGTGATGGCAAAAAAGGCGCAGGTGGGCGCCGTATTGTCGCGACATGCATGTCGGTTCGAGGAACAGTTCAACGCGGCATCCCTGCTGCGGGGCTTTATTCACGCCTCAATGATGGATCAGTTTCGCGCTGAGATCGACGCCATCGAATCCCGTTCACGCACGGAATTGCAGCGACTGGTCAACCAGTTCGCGTCTCATATCTCGCGCCCGCGGGTCTGTGGCCTGAGCTTCGCGTTTGACTTTCACGACCCGGCCGATCTGAAACAGTTTGTCGGTCATCGTTTTGAGCACGGCTTGTTGTACTACCCCGCCGGAACGCACGCCGCGCGTTTTCGTTTCAACCTGGCGTTTCGTGGACGCTGGATTGACACGGCCTGTCAGCAAATAGAATCCGCCTTGCGGCATACGGTAAGCGGCGAGCACGTCAGCGAGTCACCCGTGTTGCTGGAACCGACAGACACCAAGCCATACTTCGAATTCCATGAAAAGTTTCTGGATTCCAAACTCTCCCTGCTGCAACAGCAGCAGACCGCCGATCACGACGTGCCGGAATTCATCCGCCGATCACTGAAGTCTGGAGGGATCGATCCGGATTCCGTGAGCATTGTGTTTCCCGATGAGCGTTCTTGGCAGGACTATCGCCAGCGTGTTTATGAACTGCAGGCCAGCGTCTACGAGCCACTGCGGCAAACCTCCATCGAGAAGTTTGACCGATTGATTGTCGCAGAGAATTCGCTGGCCATTCTGGTTTGCAAGGGTGACCAGATCGTCGCCATGGCATTTGCCGCGCCGCCCGCGAATTTTCCCGCCGAGCGCGGCTTGCGCAGCGACCCGCATTTCCATGATCCACGTACCGTGTACATGCTTGATCTGACGGTCGTCCCCGGGTACCGCGGCGGTGTGGGTCGAATCATGAAACAGGCCATTTGCCTGCTGGCCCAGACACGGGGGCTGTCCGCCGTGCAGGGCCGCAATCGCGATCGACTCGCTCGCAGCATGTGGGCCATCAACCTGTCACTTGGTTCTTACTGTACCCGTGTCCTCCATGACGACTACCTGGATGACGAGGAATTTTGCGACTGCATGATGTATCGCTGCGGCGTGGACTGGCAACCCGGCCCGAACCAGTTGTCACGGGGGGTCGAGCAGCCATTGACCAGCCACGATTTGAATTCAGAATTCCTGCGCGACCACTTACCCGCGGCTGTTAACAAACTGACGCTGTCCAATTTCGTAACTGCAGAATACATGCAACAACTCGGGCGTGTGTTTGATTTGTTGCCGCCCCGTTTACAGCACGGGTATTCGGCAAGCGGTATCAGCGAATGCGTGGACAAGCTCGTCAAGTCGATTTGGCTGAAGCGGAAGCCGCGGCGGCGGCTGGTGACCATTGCCGATTCGTATTTTGGCCACGGCAGTTTTCTGGCGCGGTCCTTGTCGTCAGCCCGTGATGCACTTTTCGACGTGACCCATTTGCCACGCGAAAACCCTGTGGCCATGGTCGATTCCCTGCACAAGACACTGGCCGATGACGATGCACTGGCCGTGTTTGTGGAACCGCTGGGTTGGCAGACGGGCCAGCGTATCGAGCCGGAATGTCTGCAACAAATCGCCGACGTTTGTGCCACTCACCAAACGCCGCTGGTATCGCACGAGTCGGGCGGGCTGTTTTTTCGTTACTCGGCAGACGCGTTTCTGCCGTCGGCCCTGGCTGATTACCGTCCCGACGCAGGTTTGATTTCTCTGGGTGGGCAAATGGCCGTGTGCTTTACGAGCCAGGAGTACTTTGTCGACACGCCGCTGATGCTGATCAGCACGTGGGATGGCGACGCGTTTTCGCTGGCCCAGTTTGATCTGGCCAAGCAACAAGTACTGGCCGACCGTGCGGGTTATCTGCAGACCATGACCGACTACCACCACTGCCTGCTCGAACATCTGGCCCGTCACGGTGTGCACAACCACGCCTTGACCGGTGGTGTCGGCTGGTTCGAGGGACCGGTGTCGGCCAGTTTGACGCGGCAGTTCCGTTCAGGAATGGGACGTCGGTTGATTAGTATGCCGTCGCCCGGTGCGATGCGGCAGTTCCTTCAGGAGTTCCAACTATGATCGATTGTGGTTTTCCCGTGATTCGTTATTCGCCTGGTGATTCATACCTGCAGCGGGGCCAGCATCATGGTGAGCAATGGCGCGAGGCGATTGCCGAGCTGGTGACGATTCGCCGCGACATGATGCACGAAAAGAATCCGCATTTGACCGACGAAATGATCGATCAGCTGGCGCAGGAACAATGGGATGCCACTCAGCACTATGACCAATCGTTGGGCGAGGAATTGCAGGGATTGTGCGACGGGGCAGGCGTAACGCGAACCGACATGGTCATCCTCAACAACTACACGGATTTTCGGGACATTCATCTGGCGGATCAGGGTTGTTCCAGTGTGTTTGTGACCCATGACGGTCAGCCCGTGGTGGGTCAGACGTGGGACATGCACGGATCGGCCAAGCGGTTTCTGTGCTGCATGGAAGTGCCCTGTCCGGGATTCGATCTTCCCAAGGTGATGTATTCGCTGGTCGGATGCCTCGGCATGATGGGATTCCATCCAGCGGGTCACATGATTGGTGTTAACAATATTGTGACCTATGGAGCACGGGCGGGTGCCGTCTGGCCAGCGGTCGTGCGGCGGTCGCTGGCTCAGCCCGATCACGCGTCCATGGAACGCGAACTCGTCAACGCACCGGTAACGTCGGGCCACGCGTATTTGCTGGCCTCCCCGGCCGCCGGCCAGTTTTGGGAGATCATGCCGGATCTGGTGGAACCATTGGAGCGGTTGGACACCGATCGTGACGGATACCTGTTCCACACCAATCATTGTCTGGGCCCGTCAGCCCGGTATCGCGAAGTTCGCGTGGGCCGCAAATCGACGACCCATATTCGCTATCGCCTGCTCAAGAAAAAAATCGTGTCCGTGCGCTCGTTCGACGAGGTTTACGCACTGCTGAATGATCACGAGAACTATCCCAAGTCGATTTTTTCCAATTACCAGGCGGACTCGAAGGATCCCTCCATCACCTGCGGTGGGGCCATCGGCGACCTGATGCAGGGCAAAATCAGAATGTGGCGAGGTGACGAATTGTATGACGAGAACTTTGTCAGCCGCGAGTTCAACATGGGGGTACCGGAAATTGCCTGAACAGTACTTTCTGACCTGGAGCAAGCAGGCCGAAGCGCTGCACATGTACGTGGCGGGCGCAGAAAATGACGAGTTCATTCTGGCCAATGGAAGACGCGTTTACGATTTCACGTCGACCAGTTTCCAAACCGGCTTTGGCCATTCCTGCGACGCGATCCGCCAGCGGATTCACCGACAGCTTGACGAGATGCCGATTGCCTCACCCAAAGCCCTGTTTGACCTGAAGACGCGGGTGTCGGAGCGGTTGCTTGATTTGCT
>CAMYKF010000070.1:6562-8371 GCA_947258905.1 uncultured Pirellulaceae bacterium
TACGGTCAGCGGCAGTGAGTCGGTGGAGAACGCCCTGAAGTTCGTGCGGCATTCCAGCGGTCGCGACGTGGTGATGTCCCGGAAGCAGAGTTATCACGGCGCTTCGCTGGGATCGATGAGCGTCTCGGGTGACTGGCGTAGCGAGGCTCATCTGAATTTTTCCGCAGGTACCGTCCGCATTCCGGAACCCGCTGCCGATCCGCATGCCAGGCAAGTTGGCCAGGTCATTTGCGATGCCGGCCCGGACAACATCGCGGCGGTCATTGTGGAAACGATCAGCGGAGTCAATGGCGTGGTGATTCCGCCGCAGTCCTGGTGGGATGGGCTCGTGCCACATTGCCGCGAGTACGACATCCGGCTGATTTGCGATGAGGTGCTGGCCGGGTTCGGGAGAACCGGCAAGTCGTTTGCGTTCCAGCATTTCGGATTGCAGCCCGATCTGGTTTGCATGTCCAAAGGCATCACCGGCGGCTACATTCCCTTCGGGGCGGTGTGGGTTGCCGACTCAATCGCCGATCGCTACGACGAGGATGTACTGGTTTGCGGACTAACCAACTACGCCCATCCACTCGGTCTGGCCGCGCTGGACGCCGTGCTTGATTTACTGAATGACGAGGAGTTTCTGGCGCGGAAATTCGAATTGGAAAACCGGTTCGGCGAGTTGCTGGAGCAGTTGTCCCAATCCGATCGCATTTGCGGATATCGGCAACAAGGATTACTGGCCGCCATCGATTTTGTGGATACCGCGCCGACATGGGAAGCCTGTCTGGACGCCGGCTTGTACCTGGTGCGTCGCGAACAAATGCTGGTGTTGGCTCCGCCGTTTGTTTCATCGCCGCAGCGGCTGGAGCAGGCTTTTCATGCTTTACAGAAACTGGTTGCCATCGGATGTCGTGCATAATGCGGCAAAAAAGCAGTTGTCTAAATCAACACTAAATCAATGAATTGGCACCTACTGTAGTGGTTAACGGGCGGCCACGCGTGTACCGTGGCTTGTGGCGTGTTACGTGTTCTTCCCGCTTGGCGAGGTTACTGCATCATGACAAGACACGAGTTTGAATTCGATCCGGCCCAAACGCGAAGGCTGGTTTGGTCGCTGGTTTTATTGCTGCTGCTGGCGGGAATCGCGTTCGTGGTGATGAAAAGCTTTTACACGGTTCGTGAAAACGAGAACGCGGTCGTGTTGCGATTTGGCAAATACCACGCAACGACGACGCCTGGTTTTCACTTTTGCATCCCGATCGTCGACAAGGTTGTCAAAGTCAACTTGACAGAGGAAAGACGGGTTCGCTTGCCCTTTGGTGTCAGCGAGCGCCGAGCGCAAAGCATGTCCGAAGAATCGACGCTGATGCTAACCGGTGACCTGAACGCGGCCTCGGTCGAATGGACTGTGCAGTGGCGGATCGACGATCCCAAACAGAAAATCCTCAGCTTTTATGATCCGCAAAATCCCGATTCGGACGAGTATCTTGAGCAAGTTATCATTATGGCTGCCCGGTCGGTAATGAATCAGCTGGTCGGTGATTACTCGATTGACGAAGTGCTGACCGAGAAACGACCGGAAATCCGTCTGGCAGCCCGAGAGGCGACTCAGAGAACTCTGGATTTGTATGAGTGCGGCGTGATCATCACCGACCTGCAAATGCAGCGTGTGCGTCCACCCGCCAAGGTGCGGCCGGCGTTTGATGCGGTCAACTCTGCCATTCAGCAACGCGACAAACTGGAAAATGAAGCCAACAAGGAGCGGAACAAGCTAATTCCAATCGCGCGGGCTGATGCCGACAAAAAGATACGTGAGGCCGAGGGTTA
>CAMYKF010000071.1 GCA_947258905.1 uncultured Pirellulaceae bacterium
TTGGGCTTTTTGTTAACCCAGCCCACGTTGCAATCGGTGGTCAGCGCAAGCGTGTTTGTGGTCGGCGACAGCGGCACGATCGAATCCAGGCCTGCGGAAAAGGCCGGCGTGTATGCGGTGCGACAGGCGCCCGTGCTGTGGGAGAATTTGCGCCGCGCCGTCGGCGGCCGTCCGTTGCTGGAATATCAGCCCCAACGTGCCTTTCTGAAACTGCTTAATCTCGGCGATGGCCGCGCGTTGGGCGAGTTCAAGGGCCACAGCTTCAGCGGAAAATGGGCTTGGTGGCTGAAAGACTCCATCGACCGACGTTTCATGCGACAGTACCAACAGTACGAGCCCATGAAACCAGGAACGGAAAAGTTACGCGATGTCGAGGAAACAGCGCGTTGTCTCGGGTGCGGCGGGAAACTTGGAGGGCTGTCGCTTCGCAATGCGCTGGACAACCTCGATGTACCGAAGAACGACCGCGTGCTGGTGGGGCTTGTTCAAGCCGACGATGCCGCCGTGATCCACGTTGAAGGTAATCAGACGGCCGTCACGACGGATTTTTTCGCCGCTCCGTTTGATGATCCGTTTACCGTAGGCCGTGTCGCAGCACTCAACTCGGCCAGCGACTGTTTCGTCATGAACGCCCAACCGGTCGCCGCACTGACCATGGCTGAGATTCCCTTTGGGCACCCACGGACACAAGGTGAAGTACTTATGGAATTGCTCGCCGGCGCGCAGCTGGAGTTTTCCAGAATGAACGCCTCGATTGCGGGCGGGCACACGATTGAAGGTCCAAGGCTGACCGTCGGCTTTACCGTGTTGGCCGACCAGTTGTCACCTGTGACCCAAAAAGGCAACTTGCATCTCGGCGATCAGCTGATATTGACCAAACCTATTGGCACCGGGATCCTGCTCGCCGGATTGATGCGTGGCATGTGCCGGGCAGAGTGGTACAACGAGTTGATCCAAACCATGCTGGTCAGCAACGCCATCGCCTTGGAGTTGATTAAAAAGTTCAACATTACCGCCATCACGGACGTCACCGGTTTCGGACTGGGCGGTCATTTGCTGGAGATGCTTGACGCCAGCGGCCTGGCCGGCGAAATCCGGCTTGCTGACATTCCTTTGCTTCCCGGCGCCCCCGAACTGCTCGATCAAGACATCGAAAGCACCCTTGCGCCGCAAAATCGCGAACTCATGGGCAAGGTTCAAATCGACACAACTTCCTCCGACAGCGATCCGCGCATCCTCTCCGATCCTCAAACCGCCGGCGGCCTGTTGTTGGGCGTCCGCAAAGAATATACCGACGACCTTTTTGGCTTCCTGAACAAGCGCGGTCACGAACACGCCCGTCGCATCGGCCACGTCACTCAAACAATTACCGATCGGAACGGAATTCATTTGGTCGCGGTGTAGCAGCTCCAACGACAGTGTCGCAGGCGTTGCAGGGATTGTGTCTACTCGGATATGCTCGACAACACGAAGGGCGGGACCATTGTCTTCTCGCAGCAATACTCCACTGTCCCGTCATTCAGCAATCTCGGTGACGGGTCCATGGTCCGGACGATGGTCCCGTCCTGCTCTGCCGTTCCCCACGCCGGGTGCCACGGGCTTAGCCAGTCCAGTCCATCCTGTGATCCCGTCAAAAACAACGCCCGGATGGCACTGGGCTAGCCAGTGCTATTATGTCTCGGGCGGTTTCTATCGTGCGAGGAACCACCACCATGCAAGGCTTTGCAGTGCTACGAAAAAGATGATCTCGATGCCGTGTAAGATTCGAAGCCGCAACGGCCAGTCTTTGGGAGCCATGACCATGGGCATGATTCCAAACGTCACCGAGAGTGACACGGCAAGGTAACCCCAGGTCGAGACGTGCGGCGCATGATTGCCGAGACCGGTAATGAGCGGAATCAGCGCGATGGTAGCCAGAAACCCACGGCCTAATTGCAACGCAATGATAACCCTGCCAGGCGGAACCCGTAAGCCGAGCAACGAGTCCGGATTCTCGTAATACTTGCGAACAAATGGCCAGGTAGCCGAGCCAATGACGCAGTAATTTACCATGAACGCAATGGATGAATAAGCAATGTCAAAAACTGCATTGTGTGATTCTGCTGACCACCAGGTCTTTATGGCAGTAACAAGGTCAACTTCTTCATCGATACTTCGCGGGATCAGCAGTGAAGCAACAATGCCCACACATATGAACGTCAGGAGTCCACCAAGGAACAGCCGAACAGTCCAAATTCTCTTTGCAAAGTAGAAAAGCGACTCGATTGCGTGGAGCAGGAAACCGAATACAACAAAATATGCGGTGCAGGCAATCAATAAACCAGGCCGATCAAGATTCACGACACAGACCAACGGAGCGATCGCAAGGACGTGAAACCCAAGTGCAATTATTGGTAGCCGGTAACTTCGGTAAGTCTTCGATGAATTATGCGAATTCGTCATCTAACTCAACGCGCCGCTCGGTGACAAAACGTGCTGGATAACCGAGTCAGAAAACCCGCACTGGTTACGGGAGCGTTGACGGCTTCGGTCGAACCGTTTGATATCCCCATTCAGGCGGGAAAGCATGCGAATCGATTGTTATCGGCAGGATCTCACAACAGACTGCCAGAAGTGTGTCGGACCGGAGACGACATTCCCTCGACAAATGGTGAATTCATGCATCTCACAATCAAAAGTCTGCCGACCGAACACAATGTCAACCATCGTACGATTGTGGGAAACCAACATCAGTTCCCGATTCCCTGGTTCGTAATTCTTTTCAAAAGCTGCGGCCTCCGGCGTCCCTTCCCGGTATGGGTTGGCATTCAAGTCCAATTCGCGGAAATACTCGACAACAAATCTATCTGCGGTTCTTTGCGGCCACGTCATCCAAAAGCAAGCGAAAGCCACAATCACTATTAGTGCGAGTAGACCGCTTGCCGAGTATCGGACTCGCCTGCGCCAAGTTGTATTCATCACCACGCTCCGTTGCGGATAACGACGAAGTTGACCGAGCCGACCAGTCAACGCGAATTGCCAATGGTTTCAACGACTCGTCGCTTTCGCGTTCCCGGCTTATCGTTCCTCCGATTGATTATCGATGACATTACTCTGCCAATCAACAAAGATACTAGCGAATTAAATCGCCGCGTCGTTGAGATTGAGTGGTACGAACCGACCAAAAGAGCCGGCTCGATTTGATCTCATGCGGAGGAGTCCCGGCCGCAGAATTAAATTCGGCCAAACCCCCATTACTGCTAATCGAATAGACCACAATGCCAGATTGCGCGACCGTGGAAATCGCAAACGCCAGGATTAGTGAGAAAACGCAGGCTGAGGTCTTGTGCGACATGATGTGTCCATTGCGCAGAAAGTCGGAAACAGGGCGATCCGACAAGGCACGACCGGATAATGCTGCAATTTCATAACTTTCACCGTGTTTTGGGATATTTTCTTGAGCGATCCATGTCCATCAAAATCAAGCCACAGCTCCGTGTTGTTTCAGTATTTCGACGCGATCCGCTTTGGCGTGTCGAATGGCCGTTGACAATGGAGTGACGCCATTGCCCGATTCGGCGTTGGGGTCGTCGTCGTGTTCCAGCAACAATCGCAACATCTCAATCCCGCCCTCCCAGGCGGCGAGAACGACCGGTGGCGTCATTTCGTGATTGTTCTCGTAGCCGAGTGCATGAATGTCAGCCCCGTGTTCCAGCAAAAGGCTTGCCATCTCCACATTCCCGTGAAAAACCGCATGATGCAGTGCCCGCGTATCCCGCTTTTCATCGGAGTCGATGTCGACAATCACCTTGTCACGCCACACCCGCTCGTTGAGCAAGGTTGCATCGCCGAGAATTCGCGCGTTGGCCAGGGAAGAATCAGACTGCAACAGTAAACGCGTACGTGGCACGTCATTAGACCGCACGGCTTCAAAAAATTCACGTTGGCGGGTCGTGTCCATAATTAAACATTCGATTTGTCGGTGGGTCGGTGTCAGACACCGGTGTCGCACAATCCTCAGTTCGGCGTTTCCGGCCATTCCTGCTTTCGCAGCTCATTTTGCGGATCGTCAGGTAATTGATACGGGAAAGTCAAAAATGATGCCAGCGATGACGCATAAAACCGGCTTGTATTGATGTAGTAAATACCGTCGCGACGAAGAAATACGCCAACAT
Source organism: uncultured Pirellulaceae bacterium (assembly GCA_947258905.1). GTDB lineage: Bacteria > Planctomycetota > Planctomycetia > Pirellulales > Pirellulaceae > CAJQPP01. Next base: position 4,155 of record CAMYKF010000071.1, read on the forward strand.
TTCCGTCGTCCATTGTTAGCAGGACATTGCAATCCGCATCCCATTGGCAAAATCCAAATGCGATGGTGTAAATGTCGTCCAGCCGGCCAATTGTCTTTTTTCGCTGAACGTAGATATCAAAAATAAGCGTGTGGGCCGAACCGAGTTGTCGATAATTATTGTACGCGCTGCCCGGGCGGTAGTTGCCGCTGTCGATCACGACGGAAGTGACCGCGTCATCAGTAGTCCGGAACACTCGCCGGTGACCAGTCATGGGTGAATCGCCGGTCCATCCGGGCAGTGATCCGTGCCATTGATGAACTTCATCAAGCGTGCGTTGTGTATTTGTGGCGATCCACGCTTCGTAGATGCTCATTGGCCTCTGACGCGGGCAGCTGCTTCACCTGCCTCCGAATCATCCGTAACTGGCGTCACGTCAATTTTCAGCAGCGGCGACCACTCCGCGACATGGTGCGCAAGTGCGACCACATTATCGGCCTCGCATAACAACCAGCCTCGAGTGGATCCCGGAGCGTGCCAGCGGCCAAGTGCCGTTAGCCCTTCGGGCATTGGCGCGCCGCCTTCCAGAAACGCATCGAGAGCAGCATTGTAATTTTGCGGCGGAATAGACCAGCAAAGCATGTATTTCATAACCATCTCCGGGTAATTCAGATCGTTGGAGCAAACGCTGTGTAAACTCGAATGTTAGTAGTTCCAAAAACTGAGCCGCACGCCCTGGCGTCGGGTTCTTGATGGTTTATTCCCGGGAAAACCCGAGGCAGTGCCTTCGGCCCAGTTCAATGTCGTCGTCTTTTGGAACTACTGAATTTACAAATCTGTGACGACGCCATACTCCCATCTTGATCGTGCCAGCTAATTTATACTCCCGTTAAGGCGACCATCCAGTAGTCATAAATGAAATACGCGAGCATCAGGATAACAACGGTGGCAACAGGAACATAGGTCGCCGCCATCGATCGCAGTTTGCGGGACAGTAACGGAGACAGCAGCACGGCATTCAGGATGACAGAAAGGATCGCGGCATCCAGCAACCAATAGTGACGCTGCAAATTTTCGAAGCCCACGTGCTGGTGCATGACAAAACCGCACGCCACAATCGGAGCCCCCAGCGAACACGCCAGTGAGGCATAAAGTATCCAGCGCCCTGCACGCTGTGGCCTCAGGGAACGCGGTTTGGCCTCATGGTGTCCGGCAGGGGCGGGGTTTGTATTCAAGGCGAATGGCGCAGCCATTGCGACTGCCTGTTCTTAATGTTGGTACCTGGTTGTCCTCGCCCGACTCAATGTCGAATTCGCAAAACGAATCGACCGCTTCTTCACCAATCTGAACGGCCAGGAGCATTAGTGGCGCAGGGTAAAGGTTGGCCTCGTTGCAGACTGACTGCAGAATATCCGTGCGAACGGATTCTGGCACAGGAAAAAAAGTTTGTCGATCGCCTTTTTCTTGTGACCATGGATCTCATTTAGCGCCGGGAACGGCTGATTCCCGCTTTGGTTCACCGTCTGTATTCTGCCTGGCGAGACCCGGTTCAATGAATTTGAGTGGATCCAGCATCAACGTTGGCAGGAAGCACAAACAATCCAACATACTGTCTGTCTGGATCGCCGCCTGATTCAGGCGCCCATTCTTTTTGAATCTCCAGACCGTCTGGCCCGGTAAAAGTCGTGGTGAATCGGATTCCTTCTGTGTAAGCTGTGGTGACAGTAACAACAACGATCACGTTCGGGTTCGCCGTCATATCAATGTCGATGTGATCGACGGAACCGTCAGGCATCTCTTTTGTTACATCCGCAAACGCCACGTTGCGATGGAATTCATAATGGGTCGGGTCGCTGGTCGTTTTGGTTGAATTCGAGATCGCAGCCGTGGAACTGCCAGTCTTTGTTTCCGATTCTGTTCGCGCGGTGTCATTCTGGCATCCAGCACAAACGAGAACACTTGACAGAATGACAGTTCCGAAAAGACCCATCAAGCAGCGTATTGAGTGGTGAGTATTCATTCCGGGCAGACAACGTCGGGAGTGACCGGGCGGGGCTGGTTTCTATTCAAGTGAAGCGAGCCGCAGGTCCAATTCCCTTTCGTTCCTCCGTGGATTTTCGGAACTAAAACTCGCGGTTTAATTCCATTGCCAGGATTTGCTAATTCCTGACAATACAGGCCAGATGTCAGCTTTGGATTTTGAACCGCCAAACAAAAAGCAAGCCTTCTGGTTGTGATGGATAACAATGCATTCTCGCGGCAGAAGTTGTTCATAAACCGGCGGAATCGTAACCCGGTACGCCTCAGCTCCGTCAACAGTGTACGGCAGCTTCGAAACGGTGCCGCCGAACTTGGTTGCAATCCCATTTGCAGATTCCTTGACACCAATTGATGTGGGAGTTCCGACATCA
>CAMYKF010000072.1 GCA_947258905.1 uncultured Pirellulaceae bacterium
CGCGACAAACCGCAATCGTCGGCTTGCTTATGATCATCATCGGGCTGACGGGATGCAGCAGCGAGCCCGCCACAACCAAACCAGCCGACAACATTCGCTATGCACCGGCCAGGGACACCGAGCCGGTCACCGAAAATACCGGACAACCCGAACCCGATTTGCCGCGTCCGCCGGGCATGGTGTGGATTCCGGGCGGCAAGTTCCTCATGGGCAGCAATGACCCGGAAGCCCGGGACAACGAAAAACCTCCTCACGTGGTGATTGTGGACGGGTTCTACATGGATGAAACGGAAGTCACCAACGAAACCTTTGCCAAATTTGTTGAGGCCACAGGATTCGTGACCATCGCCGAAAAGAAACCGGAGTTGGAGGAGCTAATGGCCCAACAACCACCCGGCACGCCTCCTCCGGACGAGTCGGTGCTGGTACCCGGCTCGATGGTATTTGTTCCCACCGACGGTCCGGTTTCCACTAATCAGCCCGGTGACTTCCAGCAATGGTGGCGTTGGCAACCGGGAACTGACTGGCGGCATCCCCAAGGCCCTGACAGCGACATCGAGGGCCTCGAGCAGCACCCGGTGGTGCAAATTGCCTGGGATGATGCGGTGGCCTTTTGCGAGTGGGCGGGCAAGCGTTTGCCGACCGAAGCCGAATGGGAATTCGCAGCTCGTGGTGGTTTGAGTCAACAACCGTATGTGTGGGGATCGGACGAGGTCTCGGACGAAAACCCGCAGGCCAATATCTGGCAGGGACAGTTTCCGTTTCGCAATGTGGCGCTGGATGGCTACGAAGCCACGGCCCCGGTCAAGACTTTTCCGCCCAACGAATTCGGATTGTACGACATGGCCGGCAATGTATGGGAATGGTGTAGCGACTGGTTCCGCCAGGATACCTATCGTTCACGGGCCGGCCGCGAAACCCGCAATCCACAAGGTCCGCCTTCGACCGACCATCCCCTGGAACCACGCAAGGCCAAACGCGGCGGTTCGTTTTTGTGTCATCGCGATTATTGCTCCAGCTACCGGCCTGGGGCGCGCATGTCGACCAGTCGCGATTCAGGAGCTCCGCATGCGGGAGTACGGCCCGTCATGACCGAAGCCATGTGGCGGGAAAAACTGGCCCGCGACCAGGCAGCGAAAGAATAGAGGGCATTTCAATTTTTTTTATCAGGTTTGGCCCTGGTGGACGAGGCAACGAGTCCGATGCTTGAACCGACTCCAAAGGACTCGTAGCCTCGTCCACTACTTAAAAAACAGCTGCCCTTATTCCCCGGAATCAGTGCTTTCCGCGTGCGCGGGCAGTTCCCGCCTCGTCAACTGGCGGCTGGCCCAGTCAATAGCGAGCACCACGCACAACGATGCAACGGCCACCAGCACGTGTCGCCAAAATTCGCCGTCCAGAGAATCCGGCCATACCGGTTTGTAGATGCGTTGTTTGACATCCTCGATCTCCGGAGTCGTGTTGACCTGAAATGGCCACAGCAACGGCAGGCTGCCCACCATCAATCCGCACAGCAGCGCGAGCGTGGGCGCTGGAAAGCGATCCAGGAACCTGCGCAGCACTCGCGAAAACAATAACAGTCCGGTAACGGCACCCAGGATGAAGACGATCGCAACTGGCAAATTCGCCGCCACGTCCTCAAATTGCAACAGCGCCTTGACGCGATGAACCAGCGGCTGATAAACGCCCAGCAGGATCAGGATCAGTGCTCCGCTGATGCCCGGCAGAATCATGGCGCAAATGGCAATCGCTCCGCACACAAACAGGTACCATAGCGGCGGATCGACTTGCGCCACCGACGGCGTCAGCTGGGTCACCAGCAAAGCCACAACCAGTCCCAGCAAAGCCATCGTCCAGATCACGGCGGGCCGCACCGTTCCGAGTTTTCCAATCATGCGTCCCACGACGATCGTGGCCGCGATGATCATGCCGAAAAAGGCCGCCAGAATCAGGGTGCGTGTCGAATCGACTTCCAGATAATGCCCGACCGTGCGAATGGTCACCACAAATCCGGTGACCAGTCCCGCGCCGAGCGTAATCACGAATCGCCAGTCCACATGATCTGCCGCCTCGCGAAACTTGCCGGCCAGCAACAACCGCACCCATTGCCGGTCGAAACTGCTAATGACGCGAATCAGCCGGTGATAGATTCCCGTCAACAGCGCGACCGTGCCCCCCGAAACACCGGGCACGACATCCGCCGCACCCATACAAGCGCCTTTGAGAAAGTTAGTAAAGTGATTCATTCAGGGCAGACCCCGGTTGGTTGACAGGCCATTTCGTTCACCGACACCGCGGCGACTGATTTTGTGTGCCAGAGTCGTATTTTGTGGCTTTCACAATTGTGGCTTTCACAAAATATCGTTTAATCCACCATTCGCCCATGCGATTGTTTTCTGTTTTACCAGGTTTAAGAGCATTCCCGTGCCGTAAACGCCAATTCGGACCCTCTTGCCGAAAATGCACATTGATTGAAAGGGCTGACAGCAACTTGTAGAATCTGGCATCGATTCCGGCGATTCAAGCAACATGTGATGGAATGACGTGGACGGAAGTACGGGCTCCGGCGAAGGTTAACCTCTTCCTGGAACTGATCGGACGACGCAGCGATGGATTTCACGAGCTGGAAACCATCATGACCAGGATCAGCCTGTCGGACCGCTTGTATCTGCGCCGCCGCAGGGACCAGAACATCTGCCTCACTCAGCTCCGCCACCGTCTCCCGCTGATCCCCGTTCCCCTGGATGAAACCAACCTCGTCTGGCGGGCCGTTGATCTACTGCGTCAGAAAACCGCTTTCGACCAGGGCCTCGATATCGCCCTGGAAAAACAAATTCCGGTCGAAGCCGGACTGGGCGGCGGCTCCAGCGATGCCATCGCCGCACTGCGGGGCGCCAACCAACTGCTCGAATTGCAGCAATCCCCTGACCAGCTGAAACAGATCGCCGACGATATCGGCAGCGACACGGGGTTCTTTTTGAATGGACCCACTGCCCGGTGCACAGGGCGCGGCGAACAGGTGCGCGGCGTGGCCGCCCTCCGCAACTTGTGGCTGGTGCTGGTCAAACCGCCGGTCGGTCTGGCGACGGCGGATGTCTATCGGGCCAGCGTGGTGCCCGACGTGAAACGGGACAGTCGCGAACTGTTGCGGGCACTGGCCCGCGGCGACCTGCGTCAGGTGGGGCGCCATATGTGCAACCGGCTGCAGGACGCGGCGCTTGGGTTGTCCCCGTCGATCCAGCGAATACGTGACGAGTTCGCCAGGGTTGCCTGTGCCGGACATCAGATGACGGGCAGCGGCACGGGTTACTTTGGATTGTTTGCCGCCCGGTCGCTGGCCCGCCGCGCTGCACGGCGTTTGCACATGCGACTGGCCGATTCGTCAGTTTTCTGTGTACGAGCAACAGGGCTGGACGTGGGCTGGAGTTGAGGTCTGCAGATCAGGAACCGGACGCAAAGGGAGTGTTGACATGGAGATCACCGAAGTCCGCATCAAGTTGATGGAGAATTCCGAGGACCGGCTTCGCGCGTTTTGCAGCATCACGATGGACGACTGCTTTGTAGTTCGTGATCTGAAAATCATCGAAGGCAACACGGGACCGTTTGTCGCCATGCCGAGCCGCAAACTGACGGCCCATTGCCGCCAGTGCAACGCCAAAAATCACTTACGCGCCCGCTTCTGCAACCAGTGCGGCAAACGAATGGGTGGAGACAAGTACACCTTTGACGATCATGGTCGCGCCAAGCTATACGCCGATATCGCCCATCCCATCAACGCTGAATGCCGCGAACAAATCCAAAGTCGCGTCATCGGTGAATTCTATGAGGAACTGGAACGGGCCAAACAACCCGGTTACGTCTCGCGTTACGACGAGGAATACGGCGACAGTCCCTCAGCACGCTCGCTCCGTTCCGGTTCGCGCGCCGATCGCTCGCACGACGCACGCCGAACGCCTCACGAAAAATCCAGCCATCATCCGTCGCAACAAGACGCCGGCGCCGGCAGTGAATCGGACCAGGGGCCCCCATCTGGCGGTGAAGAACCCGATTTCGGCCGCGGCATCTTTTGAATTCCGGGCGTCAAAGCTGTTTTGCACGCCAAGAGTCTTTCGGGCGGTCGAGACTCCCGCCGAGACCATCAAAGACCATCCCGCAGCGTGTGCAGCCGGATTCGCAAGAATTCGAGCCGCGTCGCCCTGCGCAATCACCCCACGCTTTGCAACTTCGGCTCCCGGTCAGCAGTCACAATCAGTCCCCGGTTTAAACCTCCCGACTTGCGACTTGCGACCTGCGACCTGCGACCTGTCTTGCGACCTGCGACCTAGCTCGCCAGCCTTTGCATCATATCCAGCAACTGCGGCGGGATGGGACGATGACTGGCGTACGTCTCCGGTAACGGGACGCTGACCAGCTCGTCATTCTGCGTGCCTGACATCACCCGGGTTTCGCCCCGGTCCAGCGCCAGAACCGCCCCGTAACCCATTTGCGAGGCCCGTCTTCGGTCCTCCGGGGTCGGTGTGCCGCCGCGTTGCAGGTGACCCAGCACCACCACTCGTGAATCGAAAGGACAATCCAGTTCCCGCAAATTTTCGTTCAATATTTCCGCACCACCTTTCTCATCACCTTCGGCGACGATGATCATGATGGAATTCTTGCCGCGCTGTTTCAGCACGTGGAGCTGGTCAACGATCAACTGATAATCGGTAGGCGTTTCGGGGATCACTGCCATTTCCGCGCCGGAAGCGATGGCCGTATACACGGCGATGTAACCACTGTGCCGGCCCATCACCTCGATCAGGAACATGCGATCGTGGCTGTGTGCCGTATCACGGACCTTGTCGACCGCGTCGACCGCAGTCTGCACGGCCGTGGAAAACCCGATCGTGTAATCGGTGCCCAGCAGATCATTGTCGATAGTCCCCGGACAGCAAACGATCTGGCCGTTCCAGTGTTGGGACAGGGCCATTGCGCCTTGGAAGGTGCCTTCGCCGCCAATCGGGATCAGGGCGTCGATGCCGGCCCGCTGCAGGATGGCGGCCGCCTTTTTTTGACCCTCGACCTGACGAAACTCCGCACTGCGGCTGGAATACAGAAAAGCCCCGCCATGGGCCACCCAGTCCGACACGCAACGCAGCGTCATCAGCGGTTCGCCGGCCGGATTGAGGTGGAACTGTTCCTCCAGCAAACCCTGGTAGCCGCGACGGATACCCACCACCTGGTGTCCCATGGACAAAGCCGTACGCACCACCGCACGGACACAGGCATTCATCCCGGGCGCGTCGCCTCCGCTACAAAATACGCCGATTTTCATATATGCACTCCGAAGACAGCGGTCCGATTTCGCTCAGAGTATCACAAGAGGCCGCAGCGCAATCGAGGGGTGGCTTTCCTCGACGTACTGTGGGCGTGCTGCGAATACGCTGTCCGCGTTGCGAATACGCTGTCCGCGTTGCGAATACGCTGTCCGCGTTGCGTATACGCTGTCCGCGTTGCGAATACGCTGTCCGTTACCACAAGCACTCAACAAAAACCGACTGGCAAGCCAGTCGGTTTGACGGGTATTGAGCGCACTAACGGTTCCGGTTATGGAACTTTGACCGCTCGCGTTACGCGACCGAAATGATCAACCAGGATCATGTCGCCGGGGGAGATTGATCGTACGGAAGGCGCAAACACGTGATTAATCTGATTGGCTCGCGTCGATGAGGTTACCTTCGCCAGCAACCTCCCGTTGGCAACCGACCACTCACCTGACGAAATAGGAGTCGGTACAAAAACGGTTTGGAAATTTTGCACGCTCTGAAAATAACGGTAGGTTTGAAATTTACCGTTGGCCCCAAAAATGATGTCGATCGACCCTTCCTGATCATTAATACGCCATTTGCCCAAAGCCAGATTGTGCACGTCGGTATCAGTCAGTACCGGTTTGCCGACCAACGAGTTCGTCGCCGGTGCGGAGCTCCTGACCGGCGGCTGGATAACGCTTGTACTCGAAGCCGTGGTCGTTACCGGCGGCGCCACTTCCGCGGGAGCGGCTGGCTTGCTGGTAACGGGGACCATGTTCGACGCCGCCTGGCGTGGCGGAGGGGCCGGCAAATTGACGTTATAGCCAGGCACCTGGCGATTCTCTCCATCTTCAAATCTCTCCAGCACCATGAGCGTCTGGTGAGATCCGGCGGCCGCTGAAAACTCATTGACCTGCTGAGACGTGTTTCTGGAAAAACAAACCACCCACTTCCCCTGGTCAAACTTGTAAATCCCGGCCCCGGTTGTTGTATCCAGCTGGAAAATCGCAATTTTTTTCGGGTAGGAAGTAGGGTCGATTCGAAAGCTGCGTGTTTCCTTGCGTCCATCCATTGGCGACTTGAACAAGATTGTCATGTCAACAATCTCGAGGATGCCGCCGCCCGGCAGAACGTACTTCATTTGCTCCTCGGTGACGGCGCGACCGTCTTCCACGAGTTCAATGACTCGCCAATTGCCACTGAGCTGTTTCAATTCGTGTTCGATGGCGTCTTCCTGGGCCAGTGCATTC
>CAMYKF010000073.1 GCA_947258905.1 uncultured Pirellulaceae bacterium
ACGAAATCTTGTAGTCCCGTTTGGCAAGCTGCTTCAATTCCGGAGCCAGAGGCGCACATTGGCTGCCATCGTCCAGCAGCCAGATGATGTTAATCTTGTCACGCCAACCGGGCGCCCGCTGTTCCAGTGCGCTGAGTCGATAAACCGAGTCCTTCCAATTCCCTGGCGTGACACACCAAAACACCTTGTCGCTGAACTCAATCAGGTTGGCTGCCCGGGCCGGATCGTGTGACGTGTCAATATCGATGAAGATACGCTTCGAATCAGACCCTAGATTCACTCGTTCACGAATTTCAGGTTCGCCGATCGCCACTCCATCCCGCATCAGGCAGTAATAAGGAACCTCCTCCATCGGCTGCCAATCCGTTTGGTCATTGAGGACACAGGGGTCTTCCCCCAGCGACTTCAATCGTTCGATCAGTTTTCGCGTTAGCGGACGGGTTGCCGGGCCCTGGTGAAAAATGCTGACCAGCGCCGGTTTCTTGTGTCGTCGGTCCTTCATCAACAAGTTGCGAACCGAATCGGCCACCAACCTCGTAAAATTCAGGCGAAAGAGCTCATGTTGCCTCGTCAATTCAAGGGCTTTTTGATAATTCAGCTTCAAAAGAGTTGTGGGTTCTTCGGCAATCATGTTGACCGGTGATGGCTCGCCCAGAGCGGCCGCCATTGCGCCAATTTGCCCCCCCGAAGTCTGGTAGCGTTGCAGCATCACGTTTCCCTGAACGTCAATCAGGGACTGTTTAACCCTGCCATGGATCAACAAAAAAATGGAATCAAACGCATGATTCGCCTGATGCACATACTCGCCGGTATTGAATTTATTCAATTCGCAGGCTGCGGAAATTTCTCGCATCACGTCATCGGCAAGTCCTTCCGACGCGGGATGCATTTTGAGCAACAGAAACTTGTCGTCAGTCACCAGCAACTTCCAAAAGGTACGACATGTGTTCGTGGTTGAAACGCGAATTGTGGTTGATTTCTTCGACGGATGACAGGGCGGTTGAAATATCGCAACAGATTCCCGGCCCCGGCCGGAAATTCCGGATCGGTGTCCGAAAATGGACCACGCGGAAGCGGTTGCTTGACGACCCTGTCCTGCCGTTAACGCGCCGGTCATCTGTCAGAGGAATTTGTGTGGGGTGGGATTGCAATTGCAAAGGCATGTCAGAGAGTCGAAGATCAATTCTGCTGTGAAGAGTTCGAATTCCAGGTAACCGGTGCGTCGCCCCAAAATGATTCTCTTTGGCGGTTGACGCCGAATCGGCTCCCGGTTGCTCCAATGGGCTGGCTTGCACATGAACAATTCAACGACCCGGCGGACCCGGCTAATTCGTCTTGCCCTCTGGATACTTCTTTTTGTTGCGATCCTGGCCGCCGCTGCGTTGATATCCGAATGGTACAGAATTTCGCAGTCGATGCCGGATCGAGGCTGGAATCTTGATTTCGGCCGCCTGCTCGGACTGGTGGCGGCCAATCTGGTGTTTACCGCAATGTTGGCCACTGTCGGTTTGCTTTTTCTGTGGGTGCGAGCGGCACGGGCCCTGCCGGACCTTCGCGGCTGGCATATCCAGAAGCCCGAGTCGGAATTCAGCTTTTCGGACCTTGATCAAACGTATCGACTGGACGACTACCTGAAACAGGAAGACCAGGTGTTCCAGGAACTGGACGACTTGATCCGGGGTCCCTGGGCCAATCAGTTCCCCGGCGGTTATTCCCGATATCAACCAGATTCAATTATTGATCCAGAAACTGTCACTGATCGCAACTGGAATCGATCCCTCATTTTGTCACCGCCCAATCCGGTCGGCGGTGTATTGTTGCTGCATGGATTGAGTGACTCACCGTATTCCCTAAGGGCCCTGGGTCAAAGATATTACGCCGAAGGATATACCGTTGTCTGGTTGCGTTTGCCGGGCCACGGCACCAATCCCCGCGCTCTTGCCGACGTATCGTGGGAGGATTGGACCTCGGCCGTGAGGATTGCGGTACGGGGACTGCGTGAGAAAATACCCGACGCAGCGCCCCTGATTTTGGCTGGCTATTCCAACGGAGGGGCCTTGTGCGTGGACTACGCGCTTTCGGCGATTCACGATGATTCCCTGCCGCGGGCCAACGCCGTCGTGATGTTTTCTCCCATGATTGGCATCAACCCGATGGCCAGGCTGACTCGCCTTTATCACACGGTGGCTTTGGTTGCGCACAATCAAAAGGCACAATGGTCAAGCATTCATGCAGAAATTGACCCCTTCAAATACAGTTCCTGGCCCATGAATGCCAATGTGCAGGCGTGGGCCGTTACTCAGGCGGTAGAGCGAAAACTGGCTGCATTGAAAAAACGCGGTCAGCTGGGCGAGCTGCCGCCAATTCTTGCCATGCAATCGGTAGTGGATTCCACGGTCGTCGTGCCCAAACTGATTACTGTCCTGTTCGATCGACTGGAATCGCACATCAGCGAACTGTTCTTATTTGATGTCAATCGAGTGGAATCCCTGAGCAACCTCCTGAATCTTTCTTTCGAGAAGTCGGTGGTGCCTAAACTCAAACGGACCGATCGCCCCTATCGCCTGACCGTCCTGAGAAACAGCAATTCAGATTCCGGGCACCTGACCCTTTTAACAAGAAGTCATGGCGAAGTGGTGGAACACGCAACCGATCTGACATGGCCAGTCGGCGTCGTGTCGTTGTCGCATATTGCCCTGCCGATACCGCCACAGGACCCTCTGTATGGTGTAACTGGAAACAACCCCAGCGGGCTTTCGCTTGGTACGCTGAGCATGCGGGCTGAACCCAGTGCCCTGATGATTTCTGATTCGCTATTTGTGCGGTGCAGAAATAATCCGTTCTACCAGTTCATGGAAGATCGCGTTGTCGACTGGACCACTCAGGCATGCACCTTGCCTTCCGACACCGACACATCCGACCGATGTTGATCTATTGCTTGTCACCAAAGAACTCCAGATCGATTATCAACGTCGATTCGCCGGACTCAACTCAATTGTCTTTTGCTGTCGTCCAGGCCGATTTCTGGCACGCATCGCCGATCGATCTTGCCGGGACGCCAGGGCCAGTAAGACGTGTCGACGTTATCGGCACGTGATTTCCTGCAACCAGGAGCCGAATTGACTACCTCCAAACCTGATCCCAGACGCGCATCAGGTTGCCGCCATAAAACTTCTGAATGTCTTCGTTGGAATAACCCATGTTCCACAGTTCGTCGGTGACGGCGGCAATGATTTTGGATAGTTCGCCACAACCTGCGGCGCCCTTGTCGAATGCATCGGTCATATAGCCGCCGTCGTTGTATAGCGAGGGATTGGCCTTGGTGAACGCCTGCACGAGATCCAGCTTCATCATGTCGTCCGTAGCCATGCCGACGTGATCGACGCCGACCAGTTTGGCGTAGTAGTCCAGCATTTGAGCGCACTGGTGGGGAGTAATGTCATCCGGCCAAACGCCGTCCATCATCCATTCGGTGAATGTTGGACACACCACGCCGCCCGTATCGGCGGCCTGCTTTGCCTGTTGATCCGAGATATTGCGATAGCAGCCTTTTTCGGTAGCGCCGGGCTCGTCTACGTAAAGCCCTGCGGGAATCGAGTGAGTGTAAACAACCGGAATTCCCGGGTGGCTTTTTGTCATATGCGCCATGGCTCCATCACAAGTTTGGGGACTGGCGTGGCTGAGGTCGAGCACGATTCCCTGTTTCACCATTTCGTCGATGATAGAACGGCCCCAATCAGTGAGGCCTGTATCGGGACTGTTCAACGACTCAATGCAACCGATTCCTGCGCGAAAACGACCGTTGTAAACCAGTTGCATCGTCGCAATGCCCATTTCGCGCAGTGCAGCGACCCGACTTAAATCTCCACCCAGAATGGTCGACGTTTGCGAGTTCCAGATAACCGCCGACGTTCCCGTCTCATGAGCGTGCTGGATATCCCGGATGCTATGTACGAACGTCATGTGTTCGCGCTGTTCCAGCAGCGATGTACGGAACTGATGATGAGATTTGAGAAATGCTTCCCACGTGTCCGCCGCCTGAGCGATTGTCACGCTGTGTCCGGTAACACCCGCCGCACGCGCCGCTGACAAGTAATCCAGCAGCTCTGCGGATTCTGACCAGCCTGTACCGAAGGGCGAAGCAAAGAAATCGAGGACAATCGAGTCTCTCACGAATTGAGTTGCCTTGTCCGAAGCCGGCCACGACTTGCTCTCAATACTCACGTCACACTCGCGTGTTTTGGGTGCTTTTTGGGGCAGAAAGAGCCCGGAAATTGGCAGTCGAAAATTTATACGCGTACTTACCTGCGATAACAACCGGCAGCAGCTAGCAATCCCGGAACTTGTGCGGACTGATCACGCGAACGCTCGACAATCGAAATGAGTTGTCGAAATAACCTATATGAACTCGCGGTTTGCTTTTGCCTGGTTGGCTTTATTTTTCTGGGTCCTGTGGCTGGCCGCCGATTGCCGTGCGCAGCAAACGATCGACCAGCAACCCACGCAAACGCCTGAGTTCACGGACGTCCAGGACCAGACGAGTGATACTGATTCCGAGTCGGCGACAGACAGCTCGGCCAACACGCCGCAATCCGCGGGTATCTACGAGGACATTCCCCAGTTTGGCGGACCCGGTAGTGTGGGAGGCCAGTTGGCCGAAGACTCGCCGGCCGAGCCGCAGTTTCGCTGGCAAGGATTCAGTGATTTTTTCGATCCGTGGTTCGAGTTCAAGCAGCGCATTAACGAGCGTCGCGGATTGCAATTCGCCATCGACGAATCGCTGTTCTGTCAAGTGGCAACGCAAAGCCTCGGTGAAAGCAACGGGGCCAGTGGTCTGGTACGCTTCTACGGCCAATGGGAACCGTTTCATCGACGCCAGTGCGAGAACCAGGGGCTGTTGGTTTTCAAAATCGAAAACCGTCATCGAATCGCCACGATTACTCCCTTCGATTTTGGATTCGAGGCCGGATCGATCACGCCCGCAGCGAACGAAGGATGTCGATTACTGCAGTGGTAACATTCGTTGTAGTTCTCGACCGCGACAAACCAGTTACAGCCTTCGTCGGCAGTATGATGATAGGCGTATTTACGATCCTCAATATCGGGGCAGAGTTGCTGCATTTCATCGCGTATTCCCGGGTAAGCCTCGTCCATGCTCGAAGCGTCTGGGTCGAGATTCATGAACAGGAAACCGAGAAAATTCTCGAGCCTGATTTCGGTCAGGCAGATTTTGGAAGAATCGAATCCAGGCACATTGTTCGCATAGGGTGCCGCCTTTAACTGCCCCTTCAGGTCATACGACCAGGCATGGTAAGGGCAGACCAGCAGCTTTTTATTGCCGCTGCCATCGGCCAGCTTGTGCCCGCGATGCTGGCAGACGTTGTAAAACGCCTTGATCTCGCCCTCTTTACTATGCGCGATAATGATGTCCTGGTCGTAGATTTCCAGCGTCAGGTAATCGCCGGATTTACTGACCTGGCTCGAATGACAGGCCAGTAGCCAGTTCTTGTAAAATACCTCGTCGACGATGCGTCGGTAAAGATCGCGATCGGTAAAGTACTTCGCATCGAGCCCCATTACCGGGACACTGTCTTCAATCGCTTCCAGTTCAGGATTCGTCATAGATATTTTCTTCCCAACGAGCAGAGTGAAACGCTTCCACGGCGCCACTAGCCGCGTCGCCGCCGCGCACCACCAGCAACGCGCACAGGGTTTCCAGCAGTGCAGCGACTGCCGCATTAGACTGGAAGAATTGGGGTGTGTGAGTTGGTGCCACCAGCCCGAGATCTGCTTCACGGCATAGCGTCGCGGCGCTCGAGTCGGTGATACCGATGATTTTCGCACCTTTCTCTTTCGCCTGCTGTACCGCCGACAGGGTGTCTCGCCGGTAGGGCTGAAAGGTCATCGCAACCAGGCAATCACGTTCGTCCATCCGAATAATGTCATCTGACGGCAGGCTGCCGTGACGTGGCGACAGGATAAAGTGATCGAAACCCATGCGCGCGACATACCAGAAGTTATACGCCAGCGGATAGGCAAGCCCGAGACCGAGAATGTAAACCCGGCGCGCATCGACCATCCAGTTTATCGCACGATCGAGATCCGCGATCGACTGTTGCGCAAACATTTTCTCCATGTTTTCGAGGCAGGCCTCGGCCATGCTGCCGAAGATCGCTGAACTGCCACCCTTTCGGTCCAGTTCGCGCAGCCAGGCCACGCGGTCGGGGGAGGAACCGATACCGCCCCGGACAAAATCGCGAAAGCGCTCGCGCAGCGATTCGTAGCCGTCGAAGCCTAGATGGCGGGCGAGACGTACGAAGCTGTTCGGGTGTACATTGGCATTGGTTGCCAAAGTGCGCATCGACTGCAGCCCGACTTCATGCGGATGATCAATGAGGTAACGCGCGCAAAGTTGTAACTTCCCGGGCAGAAATTCGAATTCTTCCAGTAATTGCTCGAGCACCTCTTCCTGCGATTGCGGCAGCTGTCTTTTGGTGGAATGCAGGCTGGGAATGGGTTGT
>CAMYKF010000074.1 GCA_947258905.1 uncultured Pirellulaceae bacterium
GCAGTTCCCGGCAGACGTCGAAGCCGCTGATGTCGGGGAGTCCCACATCGAGAATGATGAACCCGGGCGACCGGCTTCGAAAAATCTCGAGGCCTTCCGTGCCGGTTCCGGCGACGACCACCTCGAAGCCATCCGTCTCGAGCGAATACTCGATGTTCTCCGCGATCGAAGGCTCGTCTTCGACGACCAGCACGAGACAGCTCATCTGGGGACGGGAGGAAATTTCGGGGGAAGCACCTTGGGATTGTAGCGCTCGCCCGGCTGGAAGAGGAATCCCGGCGACGAATTGATCAACTCGTAGCCGGTCAGGATGAATTCGGGCAACTCGAGGTTCGAGTTGGGGTCGTAAACGACCCCCCCGGAAAATCTTCCGTAGATCCGGTATTCGTAGTTGTGGTCGTAACCGTGCCTGAGGCCCGATTCCGGAGCCTCGGGAAGGCGGTCGGGCTGATGCTTGAGGGACTCATTCATGACCACCAGCTTGGATTGTTCCCAGGGCTGGCCGGGACGCCGGAGGTAACCCCAGAATCGGGTGCCCTCCGTCCACCAGCGCCGGCCAATCCAGAAATCGCCGGCAGGTTCCATCGCGATCTGAGCGGCTCGCTGCTTGACCAGGGGATGATTCCGATTCGCGCCCCGGAGAGTGCCGGACGAGGTCGTGGTGCAGGAGGAGAGGACGATCGGCAGGAGCAAAAGCCAAAGCAGCCACTGCACCGGGAACGGTCGGGCGGCGGATGGCGGTGATGACGGCTTCGGATTCATGGAAGGGAGGGAAAATCGTTCACTCTTTGATTCCGCCGGGCGCCGTGGCTGCGCGGATCCGATCCTGCATTTCGGGGGCATTCCCAAGTTCCTCGATGATCTGCTCGATCCCGCGGAGCGTCTGTGCGCTGATGTGATGTTCCATGCCCTCGACATCGCGATAGGCCGTCTCGCCGTCGATGCCGAGCAGGTCGAGAAACTCGGCGAGGATCCCGTGCCGTTTGCGGATCCGCCGGGCGACTTTTTCCCCTTCTTCGGTCAGGGTCATGCCGCGATATTTCTCGTGCTTGACGAGTCCCTTTTCATCGAGCCGCCGGGCCAGCCCCTCGATGACGTGATCGGGGCCCGAGATGGTAACGGAAGCGGGGCTGTTGATGGCTGCCAAAGCAACCTTGTCCTCGAATTCGCGGACCAGTCGTTGCGCTTCGGCTGGCGAGACTCCGACGGCGATCATGGCTCCACGTGACGACGCCAGATCCATGGTGCGACCGCGATGTATGGCCACGCAGCACGCGTCTTCCCATGACAGAGCCCCTGACAGAAACGCGGACGCGATTTCCCCGACGCTGTGCCCAGCCAGAGCCGCAGGTACAACCCCCAGGCTTCGCCAGACTTCTGACAAAGCAACTTGCAACGCAAATATGCATGGCTGCGAAATCGACGTCTGCTGCATCCGCGAGTTCGCTTCGTCGCGGTTAAGTTCTTCAACCAGCGACCAGTCAACATGTTTGGCGAATTCGCGATCGCTACGATTAATCGTGTCGCGAAAGTCTTCATGGGAATCGAACAGCTGGCGGCCCATGCCCCACCATTGGGGTCCCTGGCCGGAACAGGCAAACAAGACGCCCTTGTCGCGCTGTTTGCGCTTCAGACGCGAATCGGACTCGACTTCCGAAACCGCCAGCTCGCGCAATCGGGAGGACCACTCCGCGCGGCTGTCGCCGACAACACCAGCGCGGATGTCGTGGTGGCTGCGACGGTGCGCAGCGTAACTGGCAATTTCCTGCAAAGTCGCTGAACCGGTGTCGGCTTCCAGCCAATCCGCCAGGTTACTGGCCATTTGCGACAGCGCCTGTTTGCTGCGCGCCGACATGGGCAGCAGCAACGGAACCTGCGACAATACGGCTGGTGCAGGTGTGGGATGCGGCGAGACATTCGCCGCAACAGGAGGAGCTTCCTGCAAAATCACGTGTGCATTGGCGCCGCCATATCCAAAACCATTGATGCCAGCCAGCCGGTTACCGTGCGGGGCAACCCAATCCGTCGCTTCCACGGGAATACGCAAATTCAACTGCTCCAAATCGATCTGCGGATTGGCTTCGCGGAAGTGCAGATGGGCGGGAATCTTTTTGTGATGCAGTCCCAGCGCGACCTTGATCAGACTTGCAATTCCCGCACCCGCTTCGAGGTGACCGATGTTGGTTTTCACACTGCCGATCCAGCAAGGCCGATCATGGCTGCGGTTCTCGCCGAGTACATTGGCCAGGGCATTGGCCTCGATGGGATCGCCAATCGCGGTACCTGTGCCGTGGGCTTCGACATATTGAATATCGGCAGGACTAACGCCAGCCCGCGAGCAAGCCGCTCGCACCAGACGCTCCTGAGCCTGACCGTTGGGCAACGTGATGCCTTGTGTGTGGCCGTCCTGATTCAGCACCGTAGCCCGAATCACCGCATAGACCGGGTCGTTATCGCGAACCGCATTGCTAAGCGGCTTGAGCAGAACCATTCCAGCGCCTTCGGCTCGCACGTACCCATCGGCACTGGCGTCAAAGGTCTTGCAGCGACCCTGGGGTGATAAAACGCCAAGTTGACTAAAGGCCACCTGAAAATCCGGCAGCAACAACGCATTGACGCCTCCGGCCAGCGCCATTTCGCATTCGCCACGCAGGATACTCTGGCAGGCCAGATGGACGGCTACCAGGGATGATGAACAGGCCGTGTCAACCGCCACGCTGGGACCGCAAAGATCAAAGCACCAGGAAATCCGGTTCGCTGCGATACTGCTGCTGCCACCAGTGTTACTGTACGGCCCAAGGACTCCGCGATCCTGAAAGCTCAAGGTCGCAACCGCATAGTCGATGCTTGAGATTCCGG
The DNA here is from genome assembly GCA_947258905.1 of uncultured Pirellulaceae bacterium. Lineage (GTDB taxonomy): Bacteria > Planctomycetota > Planctomycetia > Pirellulales > Pirellulaceae > CAJQPP01. Next base: position 2,860 of record CAMYKF010000074.1, read on the forward strand.
CAAACACAGCGACGGATCGCCGGGCTAATTGCCCGACCGGTTGTCCGGCGTCTTCCAGTGCACGCCACGTAACCTCCAGCAACATGCGCTGTTGGGGATCCATGCTGGCGGCCTCGCGCGGCGAGATACCGAACAGCCGAGGATCGAACTGGTCGATGTCCTCGACGTAGCCTCCCCACTGGCTCTGCGTCTTTCCGGGCTTGATCGTCTGCGGAGAAAAAAACTTTTGCAGACTCCAGCGGTCCGGCGGCGTCGTGGTGATCGCATCCCGACCGGCCATCAACAATTGCCAGTACCCCTGCCAGTCAACCACGCCGCCGGGGAAGCGACAGCCGATACCGACAATCGCGATTGGCTCGCCGGAATCCAGATCATGGCCGGGTTCGGGATGGGGATGTAGCACGATTGAGTGTCTTTCTGCGGGAAACCGTCAACGCCGTCGCAGCAGATTAGCTTGCCGAACCAAATATGTTACGCAGATTCCGCGAGATGTCATCCGTAAACTGAGTGTATCCTGCAAATGTCAAGAACCGCACGATTTGCCGGCCAGAGTCTGTGTAATTATGTCGGATTCTTTAGCGGAATGGCGCAAGCCATCCGGTAATTTGCATGGAAATGCTGCAATACCGGACGGCTTGCGCCGTACCGCTAACATTGTCGGACAGACCCTTGATTGCCGATGGAATATTACCCGTTTGCCGGAGGTTAACGGGGACGACACAAACGTTGACTCGCAGGAAGAGCTAGACACTTCGAAATGCTTCCGTAGGCATCATCCGGGCAGCACGCCAGGCGGGAATCATCGCCCCCAACACGCCAATGCCCAGCGCCAAAACTATTCCCTGCAGGATAACCTGGGGATCGATCGAGGGGCTGAGAATTCCCCGGGCCGCACTCGATTGGCTAAGTCCCCAAGTCAACAGCACGGCCAGCAGAATACCGATAACGCTGGCCAACAACGCCAATAGGACTGATTCGAGCACGATCATTTTCGCAACGCGGCCACGCGGCCAGCCAATCGCCCGCAAGATACCGATCTCATCGGTTCGCTCCAGTACGCTGGTCATCATCGTATTCAGGATGCCGATCGCGCCGATCACCAACGCGATGAAGGAAGTCATCCATGCCATGGCGGCGGCGATCTGCATCCGCGTATCCGTCGCTACGAACTCCGCGGTGGTTAACGGGTGCAAGCGCGCATCCTGTTCCTTGATTTGCGCAACTGCACTGGCGGCGTCAGCGGCGTTGGCCGAATCCTCCAGCACGACGTTGATGTAGGTCACCTGGCCCGCCCGATCGGTCAACTTCTGAAGCGCAGCCAACGGTATGAACATCGATCCGTTCTCCCAGGTGCTGCGACTTTCCACAATGCCCGTCACTGTGAAAGGCTCTTCGAACATCATGACCGTGTCGCCCGGTTTGGCGCCGATGCGTTCGGCCAGATGGATGCCCATCATCAGCCGTCGCGAGTCCTCGGGATCGCCCGCAAACCCGCTCTGTGCACCACTTACTGACTCAATGCGGTAATCGTCCAGCATCCACGAGTCCTCGGCGATGCCAACGGCAGGAATGCCATAGACCTCGCGTTCCTCCAGCGACATGGTGTCCAACAACACGCCAGCCGTTCGCACAATGCCGGGAATTGCAGCGATTTTGTCGACGAAATCCTGGTCGACGCTACTGCTAAGGCGGTCAGCAGTGCCTTGACGCGACACGACGATGTCGACGGAGTGTGTTTCATAAACGCCAGCAAATGACCGCGTGAAACCTTTGGCGATCCCCAGCAACGACACGACGGCACAAATCGCGGTGGCAAATGCCAGCAACGTCAACGCGGACCGCAACGGCCGACGAGTCAGGTTTTTGACGACTAATGAAGAGAAACGCATGCAGTTTTGGAGGTAGGGCGGAGTGGCAATCCGCACGCCCGCTCAGCTTTGGACGGATTGCCAATCCGTCGTGCAACGATCACAGCGAGTCGATCGGCCGCTAGCAACCAGCATACCTTAATCTGGGCAAACCGCGACAAGTTGTCCTTCAAGCCTGGCTTTATGGAACAGCTGACCCAACCGATACGGATTACGGCCAATTACCGATAACCTCAATTAGAGCATTTTGCTGGATTGTATTCGTAGCGGTGGCTTCCAGCCGCCGAGCTACTCGGACGGCGGCTGGAAGCCACCGCTACCTGTTGTGCACGCCAGTTCGAAAACGCTCTAGTCATTAAAATAAGGTGAGCTCTGATGATCCGCATGATTGCCTTTATCGCTCTGCTGGCGATCGTCGGAGTGTCGGGATGTCACCACCGGCCATTTCAGTTTCGTGGCGATATGCAGCTGAGCGGCGATATCGACGCCAGCCTGAAAAACGACAACACAGCTTCGCGACTGACGGCCGTTACTGTGTCCGGGAGCAATTGCTCGGACCGACGCATCGCCATTCTGGAAATTGACGGGCTGCTAATTAACCGTAACGTCAGCGGTTTTGGTTCCATGGGTGAGAACCCGGTGGCCCTGTTTCGTGAAAAGCTGGATGTCATTGCGTGCGATCCATCTATTGCTGCCATCGTATTGCGAATAAACTCGCCGGGAGGGGGCGTAACGGCGACAGACATCATGGGCCATGACTTGATGCGGCTGAAGCTGCAACGTCAGATTCCCGTCGTGGCCTGCCACATGGATGTTGGCGCCGGCGGCGCGTATTACCTGTCATGCTGCGCGGATGTCGTGATCGCGCATCCGACATCGGTGGTCGGCGGTATCGGCGTGATCCTGAACGCCTACAACGTGGAAGATGCGATGGGGCAAATCGGCATTGTCTCCCGTCCAGTCAAATCCGGCGAGATGATTGACACCCTGACGCCGGATCGGGAAATGCAAGGTCGCGAGCGAGAGATGTTGCAGGCGATGGCCACCAGCTTTCATCAGCGTTTTATCACACATATCAAGAGCACACGTCCACGCATCACCGACGACAGCGCGTTCGACGGTCGAGTTCTTACTGGCCATCAGGCGCTGGAGGTCGGCTTGATCGATCACATCGGGTATTTGGACGATGCCATCGCAACGGCCCGCGAACTTGGTGGCGTCGAATCGGGGGGCGGGGTTGTGATGTATCGTCGCGACAACGATCGCGCCCACACGGCGCTGGATATTTCGCCGAACGATCCGTTGAAATCGCCGCTGATTGATTTTAAGGTTCCGGGGCTGGATCGCAGTTCGATGCCGATGTTTCTCTACTTGTGGCAATCCGATCCCAGTTTGGCGGCGCGTACGGACGGGTAGATCTGGTTCCTTCTCCCTCGGGGAGAAGGTGGGCCCGGCGCAGCCGGGGTCGGATGAGGGCCATCAGTCTTCGTGCTCGTACTCGTGCTCGACGCCGAATAGTCAGGTACTCGCCCCCTGCCATCTTTCGATTACGACTACGACTACGATTACGACGACGATTTGTTACGGATCCATTACCCTTCGCCGAAACCGCCGTGCATTTTCCTGCATCACGATGGGGATTTTACTGCGCAGGTAATGACTGCCGCGGAACCACTCCGGCGGTTCGTGCAAGACCATATGCAGCTCGACAAGACAGGCGTCGTCAAGTTCGCTGAGCGGGCTGA